>JAJZII010000051.1 GCA_021810685.1 Microcaldota archaeon | reverse complement strand
TTCTGTCCCCGAAGAAGTGTATCAGCTTCATGTTTCCGGAGTACACGGCCGTGGCGCGCATGTTGTATTTCTGCTTCGTCTCGTAGATTTTCCTCGCTACAGAAGACCTGTCCTTTAACTTGCTTAAGAGCTGGCCGTCCCACCCCTCGCTTATGCCAAGGTGTTCGCTGACTGCGTATTTCGATGCCTTCATGTTCCCGTTCAGGTGGTTCTCCTTGCCCGAACCAATGTCGAGAATAGCACGGTATAGGGATGAGGTGCTGACGTTGCTGTCCAGCCTCTCATGGTCCGCAACCATGCGGCCGTTGTCGTAGTTCACAGCTACGAGCGGCACTTTCGTCACCTCTTCGTACGGGAAAAGCGAATGGTAAAGCAGGCCGTGCTCGCCGAAGAACTGACCGTGGTCCGACGTTATTACGAGCGTCGTGTTGTCCAGCATACCCTTCACCTTGAGCATACCAACCATGGCTCCGAGCTTGCGGTCCAGATACCCGAGGCGACGCATGTAACCACGATGGAACATGCGCGCCGTGCCTTCATCGAGCTCGTTTATGCCGCTCAGGTACAGCCACTTGTCCTGTATGGTGTCGCGGCTCTGTACGGGATAGTTCTCGTGCGCCTCTATGCAGTTCACGAACATGAACTGCGGCGCGAAATCATAATCCCTGTCTATGTACTCCGCCATGCTGTGTATCGTGGCGTTTGCACCACGGTCCAGCCTGTGCGTGCCGTCGGCCCTGGCCACGCTCCTGTCGAGCCGCTTCCTAAGCGAGAGGTAGACGCTGTCGACCATGGGCTTAGGCATCATGCGCGAAACTGCCACGCTCGCAGCCACCATCCTGGCCCTTGTCCTCTCCCCGCCGCGAAGTATGCTCGCAAAGCGCCTGGTCAGCTTACGGTCGTACTGACCATTCGAGTCAATCCAGAGGTCGTATATGCGGCTGAAACCTGCTCCGAGGTTCGTGAAGCTAGTCAGGAATGGGTTGTTTGAGAAGAGCGTTGTAGTGTAGCCGAGCCGTGCCATGTTGTATGCGAGAGTATGGGCGTTCTCCGGCAGAAACTTCACCTGTGTGAACCACGGGTCTATGGAGCCAGTTGCAAGGAAGTCCCGCGCAGTCTGCCGTATCGAGGATGCACGCATGTTGGTGAACATCGATGCGTGTGACGGGACAGTCCATGTTGCTGGCGAGACCGCGTTCTCGTAGCTCGTCGCCCTTCTGGCGATGCCCGATAGCAGTGGCATGCCTGCGCGTGCGTCGGCAGCCCTGACCGTGTCGAGCAGCAGCACTATTATGTTCCGCTTCCTGTCCATTTCAGTCACCCGCCATGCGCTGAAACGCTTTATAAAGCTTGGCATGAAACCGTTTCATCTGTTTTGCCGAGGGTCCGGCCAGATAGGATGTGGGACCTGCACTGCAAAGTTTTTATTCGTGCCTGCCGCAATAAGTAGCGACATCGATGGACATCTGCGTACTGAATCCTTACTTCCATCCATACAGTGGAGGGACGGAGAAGTTCTTACTGGAGATATACGGCAGGCTTGCCAAGAGGCACAACGTCTGCGTGGTTAGCGCAGGGCTCAAGCAGGGAGAGGAGACACACGTCGACAATGTAAGGGGCATAAGGGTCGTAAGGCTCAAGACAAAGTACGTGCACATACCTGGGCTTCCGCTGCCCTTCCTTGCGATGGAGGGGGTGACGGAGCATATTGCAGAGGAGGGCGCCGACATATATCACATAAACAACAGGTACCAGTATTTCTACAACGCGGTTGGCGCAATAAAAAAGACAGGAGGCAAGCTCGCAGTGACTATACACAATTCGCTTCCAAAGGGTATAGGACCGATGACGGACGCCGGAGGCATGGTCTACGATCTTGCGCTAGGAAGGCGCACGATACACTCGGCGGACATAATAACAGGAGTGTCGAAGAATGCGATAGAGACGACAGTGCCGTGGCGCGACAGGAGACGCAGCAAGGTGATATACAACGGCGTCGACCACAAGCGGTTCAGGCGACGCGGAAAGAATGACAGGCATGTCAGGAACATAGCACTGAGGCTCGGCCTCGATAGGCCGATGGTCCTTGCCAACGGCAGGCTCGTCCAGCAGAAGGGGCTTACCCATCTTATAGACGGAGTGGCGCGGATGGATAGCGAGGTGGACCTGGTGATTATAGGGCGGGGCCCGATGGAGAGGGCGCTTTACAGGCGCGCCAGGGGCAGGGGGCTCAGGGACAGGTTCCGCATAGTGAGCGGGATATCCGAGAGCGACTTGCCGTATTATTACAATGCAGCTGACGCGTTTGCCCTTCCGTCACTGTACGAGCCGGCAGGTCTGGCACTACTTGAGGCGCTTTCGAGCGAGACACCCTCGATAGCGACACGCATAGGAGGCATACCTGAGATGATGGGGCCTGGTGGCCAGTATGTGGAGCCCAAAGACATAAATGGCATTGGAGAGAGAATAGAGTTTGTCCTTGGCAACAGGAAGAAGACGGCTGGGATGGCAGCCATTGGCAGGAAACGCATGGTCAAGGACCATGACTGGAACAAGATAGCAAGACGCTACGAGGAGCTTTTCGAGGGCGCGGCAAGGCGCTGAGCTGTGTGTATGGCATTCTTTAGGAAGAAGGACAAGAAGCAGTCAGTCTGGTACATGATAACGCACACTGGCGAGCTCGACAAAGAAGAGTACATGAAGCTTGTCAAGGGCGCCACGTGGTTCGTGGGGCTGGGCTTTGCTGCGAGCTTCGCAGTCTTTATAATAATAGCTTTCATTGGAGGTATCGGCACTGTAGTCAGGACTATACTTGACTCGAACCTCTATATCTACCTGCTAGCGTTCCTGGCAGTATTCCTTGGCATCCTGCTAAGGTTCGGGAAGTGGCAGTATTACCTCAAGACTCTTGAGCTTAAGGTGCCGCTGAAGAAGAACCTCATAGTCTACCTTTCGCTTTACTCGATGAACATCACGCCAGGAATGCTCGGTAGGGTTCTCGTGGCCTACACGATAAGCAGGCTTACCGACGTAAAGATTAGCAGCGTCGTGCCGATAGTCACGATGGACATATTCACGGACTTCATGGGCACAGCAGTAGTGGCGATACTCGCCGCGATATACTTCCACCAGTACGTGCTTTACGTCCTTGGCCTGGACATACTGCTCATAATACCATACGCCTTCATACTCAACGACTGGTTTTACAGGGTCATAAAGCGCATCTTTAGGAACAGGCGCTTCCTAGAGATGTTCACGCTCTACGGCGATGAGTATTTCGCCTCCCAGAGCGCACTGAACACGCCCAAGACATATGCAGTGTCTATGGCCGCGACGATACCCGCAACGGTGCTGTCTGCGATGGCCCTGTACTTTACACTCCTGGCAACGGGCATCGTGCCGCACGTGGCCGGCACCATATTCATATACACGTCGGCGCATATCTTCGGCATGGCCACTGCCATACCGGGCAACATAGGCGTCACTGATGGCGCTCTGGTCGCGCTGCTGGGCAGCACCTTCCACCTTAGCACGGGAGTCGCGTCGGCCGTCACCATAATGACAAGGTTCGCCACGCTGTGGTTCGGCATATCCCTTGGAGGAGTGCTACTTATCTATACCTTCAGGTACTGGGGGCCGAGCAAACGCGCTGCTGGAATGGATGAAAAGGGAAAAAGAAAAAGGAAGACTGCCTAGCTCATTCCTCGCTAGGCTCATCCATGCTTTCTTCTTCGGAGAACGGCTCTTCTGCATCGCCTGCCGCGCCGCCGCTGACCTTTATCTTGCCGAATTTGCCAGTGCTTATCTGGGGCGTGCCCCTAAACTCGCTCACGTAGCAGTTCGAGAGCTCAATCGTGTCGCCGACGTTGATCGTATTTATGTCGTCTCCCCAGAGAGACATCGCAATCGTGCCCGTGTCGTCCTTGAGCGTTATGCTGGCTACCATTAGCCTCTTCCCGAACTTGGTCACGACCTCTCTCGGTTCCTCTTTCTGGGTAACTTTCGCCGTAAGGTTGATGTTGCTGGCACCTGCCTTTAGTTCGCTTATTTTCATAAAATGCACCTTTAGCAATCAGTAGTTTGCCCCAAAAGGTTATTTAAGCCTTTTCGGGCTTTTCCGCGATTTCGGAATTGCGGAAGGTGTTTATCGGCATGCCGAAAAATCTACAAAGCAATAAAAATAGGCAGCGCCAAAAGTTAGAGCATGGAGAGCGCGGAAGCGCAGCAGGAAGGGCTGAAGCATGGCATGCACCCCTCATTCCTGAACACGATAAGGCAGAAGGAGCGTGTAAAGGAACGCCTGAAGGGCATAAGGCAGAAGATAGG
>JAJZII010000050.1 GCA_021810685.1 Microcaldota archaeon | reverse complement strand
GTAGTCCTCGCGCTCCTCTATCGTGCACTTATACTTGTCGAGGTCCTTCATCGTTGTGAACCTCTCGATTATCTGGTCCTTGAGCACGCCGTAGGGCATCGGGTGCCTTATGACGACGACCTTCAGCCCCATGCCGCGCAGCATCTTCGCTATGTAGCGCGAGGTTTGGCTCTTGCCGCATCCGGTCCTAACCGCGCAAACTGCGATAAGCGGCTTCGTCGACTTTATATACGCGTGCTCAGGCGCTATGAGCCAGAAGTCGGCACCGTCCGCATTGACCAGACTGGCTTTTGCCATGACGGTCGCGAACGGCAGGTCGCTGTACGCCATCACGCAGATGTCAGCCTTGAACCTCCTTATTAGCGATGGCAGTTCAGACTCGTCATATATCTTGATGCCCTTCGGGTAAAGCTTCCCGCTCAATTCCTTCGGGTAGTCCCTGTCAGAAATGAACGGTATCTGTGCCGCGGTGAATGCCACCACCTCATAACTTGGGTCGTCCCTAAATATGACGTTGAAATCGTGGAAATCCCTTCCCGCCGCGCCGATTATTATAACACGCTTCCTGCTGCTGGCAACCATCTCATCACGTTCTTATATGCATGGCAAAGCGTAAAAATGGCGTATGAGAACCAGTAATATGAGGATTGTCATAGCCCTCGGGGGGAATGCCCTACTGCGCGAGGGTCAAAAACCCACATATGGCAACCAGTATTCCAACCTGAAGAAGGCAGCTGGGCAGATAGCGGCGGTGGCCCGCAATCCCTCCACAAAACTGCTGGTAACTCACGGGAACGGCCCCCAAGTAGGGTGCGAGCTCCTGCGCAACGAATACGCCAAGTCCAGGCTCCCGGTGCTGCCCATGCATATACTCAATGCCGAGACGCAGGCCTCGATAGGCAGCATGATAGTTGCGGCGCTCTCTGGCGAGTTCAAGCGCCGGGGAATCAGCCGCGAAGTGGCCACGGTTCTGACGCACACCGTTGTCAATGTTCGTGATCCGGCCTTCAGACATCCGACAAAACCTATAGGTCCGTTCTACACGTGGGCGCAGCTCTCCGCCGAGCTAAGACGCGGGCGCTTCAGCTATGTCAAGGAGCGGGGGAGGTTTCGCCGCGTAGTTCCGTCCCCAAAGCCGATGGCTGTGCTGGAAAGCGCAGCGATCAAGGCGATGGTTTCCAATGGCACAGTAGTCGTCGCCGGAGGCGGCGGAGGAATACCGATAGTCAACATGGGCAGGGCGTACGCGGGCGTTGCCGCGGTGATAGACAAAGACAGCACCGCGCGGCTTATGGCCAATGCCATGCACGCCGATACGCTTGCGATATTGACGGACGTCGGCGGCATCTACCGCGACTACCCTAACAGCAGGTCCATCGTGCGCAGAATGAGTCTCAGGGAGCTAAAGCTCACGATTCCAAAGCTCGAGGAGGGTACGATGCGGCCGAAAGCCGAGGCGTGCGCGCTGTTCCTCGAGAACGGCGGCTCTAGGGCGTACATCGGCAAACTTTCCGATTTGGAAAAGATACTCGCAGAAAAGGCCGGCACTGCGATAAGCCTATAGCGTCTCCCGTACACAACTAATAATAAGCTTTGACGCGAAAGGCCACGTTAAAATGATTATGGTGGATTGATGCAGTCGAGCTACTCTCAGGTCAAGCGCATAAGGCACGTAGAGAGCATACTAAAAAATATTGCATACTTATCGATAGTGCTCGACGTGTTCGTCGGGACTGCGACGTTCCTGGCCCTGCGCAACGTGACATACAGCAGCTCACTGCTGAGGGTGGGCGATTACCTAATATTTCTGGAAACGCTGTTGGCCGTGCTCGTTTTTGTCCTGCTAATGGCGCTCAAGCACTACAATACGCTCATGGACAGCCTCACGCTGCTGAGGCTGAGGAAGCGTAGGAAGGAACCGCAGTGACTCACCGTGCCTACGAATAAATGTTGGCGTTGCATGTCTGCGGCTCCGGATAGCTCACATTGAAGAATTGCAGCGAGGTGTACGCCCAGCAGTCATTGGCCAAGGACTCGTTCTCAAGCCTAAACATCTGCCGCGCGTCGAGCGTGTACGAGTAATTGACGCTTGCCACGTTGACGGTGCCGTTGCCCGACGTGTATGGCGTTCCGCCGCCTATCCTGAGCATTGAGGCGCTGGTGTTAACGTACGTGACGTAACACGGCGATCCGTTAGCGATGTAACCTATGACAGTGCTGACGTCACTGTAGTTGGCGCTCTTGTAATATTGGAGCAGCGGGCATGCCACCGGCCTGACGCCTGTCGCCGGCCCTCCTGGATTGACTGATGTCTGCAGCGTGTTTGTGGAAAGGGACTGGAAACTAGGCCCGTTCTGCTGACCGTTCAGCCAGTAGACCCCTCCTGCAACTGCCGCTATAACCACCGCGAGCACTATGTACCCCTGCCAGCCCGCAACAATCCTCCTTTCGGCTCCCGTCTTTTCCTGGCTGAGCCTGAAGTACTTTACCTTCCTGAAGAACATGTCGTTCTCCTCATCCACCATCCCCATTCTCTTGAGCTCCGCAAGGTGCTGGCTTACTGTAGACTTAGCCAAGCCAAGTTCCCTGCTGAGGTCCGTAACTGTCGACTTCTTCCTGCCGAGCTTTTCAAGCAGCAGCTTCTTGGTTTCGAGCGTCCTGCTCATTCCGCACCACGATACTACTGCGTTGCACTAAATATAAAAAACAGGTTCAGACTGTTAGGTTTCCGTTCGGTTTTTCTTCTGTGCCACTATATGGGCAACTTCGCAGGCGTGCGCACGCGCCGATGCATCTCAACGACAGCCATGCTTATGCTGCTAGAGCAAAACGGCTGCACCTTGAGCTCCTCCATCACGGAGCTTATCTCCTTACGCATAAAGCCGTCGACCGAGATGAAGCGTATGTCGTGCAGGCCAAGGGTCGACACAGCCATATCCAGGTCCGGAAGCAGCTCGTCGAACGAGAGTGACTGCAGGAAGTACGAATCGTTCGGTCCGACACCCATCTGCCTAGATACGTCGGCATATGACACCTTCTGGTTGCCGAGCACGACGGACAGCACGTGCCGTCCGTTCTCGTGCAGCTGCAGCTTCGAGAGGTCAATCATGCTGGCATCGATGCCAATGCCGCTCCTTATTGCAAGGTTGCGCATTGCGGACAGCTGCACGCCCCTGTCAGCCTCGTCAAGGTTCTCTGTACCGAGCCCTATAAACTTGCTGACAAGCCTTTCATAGTTCTCCTGGCTAGGATTGATCTTCTTCAGGCGAGCGGCTTTCACAAACATCATCGCGCCGCAGTCAGTGTGCGTGCGTATGGTTATGCTGTCGACGGCGCCCTCCTCAACGTACTTCTTTATCGAATCGACGACCCCTGCAATGTTGGCGCCCGCTTTCCTGAGGGATATCATGCCCTTTCATGCTTCCCTGCCGAGCTCATCGTTGAGCCTCCTGTCCATGCATGACAATACAGGCTTTTCCACCATACTGTGTAACAACGCATGAAAACGATAGCCTCAAGAGGGATTTGAACCCTCGGCCTTCTGCTCTATGGTTCTTGATTAAACTTCTTCCAAGACGTTTACCATGCAGACGCTCTACCATACTGAGCTACTGAGGCGCAGATATACGTTTTCCAGAAAGCCTTTTTAATAGCTGCGGCTCACGTGACCGTGACAACATTGCCAAAGGTTGTGACCGGCATGATGCCAGAAGGGGGATACATGCGCACGCGCATCCACCTTAAGGTTATGCTGGAGCCGGAGCTGCAGCAGTAGACACCTGCGGACACGTAAATTCCTGTGGGCAGTGTAAGGTCCGTGGCCGTAGCGTCATACGCGACGTAGTTCTTGTAATATACCTGCGAAGAGGAAGAAGCCCATGCCTCGCCCATTATTCCTGTTGTAACCTGCAAGTTTATGTTCTGTGTGCCGCTCATGCCGCTCTCCATCGAGCCTTCACTTATACTGCCGCTCCAGTAATTAAAGTCGTAGCCGTCGCTAGTTGAAAGGTTGCCTGTCTGTTCGGCTATGCCCGCAGCAACCCCACTTACCGAGGAGATGTCGGCCTCGAGCACCGAAGGTGAAGTCAAGTTATAGTTGTATATCACGCCAGCGTAGCCCGCCGCCGGCGTCGCGACGGTCAGCCCGTCATCTACCGTTATGCTGGAACCTGCAGGCTCTATCACGCTGAAGCCCGCTGGCATCGATGTTCCCCGGAAATTCCAGTACTCCGAGAAGACGCTCGCCCCGTTGTCGTATTCGCCGTATGTCGGCGACAGCTGCGGCGCCTCGCCGGCATATATGCCAGTGTACGTCGCGGTGAACGGCAGGAAGTACATCGCTATCGTCCTGTTCTTT
>JAJZII010000049.1 GCA_021810685.1 Microcaldota archaeon | reverse complement strand
AAGGTCAAGGGCCAGGCAACGGTGAAGAAGGCGTCGAAGCGCCAGAAGGCCATATTGGAGTGCACCACCTGCCACTACAAGGTGGAGAGGGTGCTGGGCTCCAGGACCAAGAAGAAGCTGGAGTTCAAGGTATGAACAGCTGGGAATGATGTTGATGCCGAAACTTACCAACGTACCGCCGCCAAGCACGCTTGTCATAGTGCAAGTAGCGAAGATCATGCAGTTCGGCGCGTATTGCAAGCTTGTGGAGTACGACGACACGGAGGCGTTCCTGCCGCTCAGGGAGATTTCGTCAGGCTGGATAAAGAACATCCATGAGTTCCTGCACCAGGGTCAGAAGCTGGTATGCAAGGTAATCTACATAGACCGCGACAAGGGCACCATAGACATCTCGCTGAAGAAGGTCACGCCCAAGGACTCGAAGGTCAAGATCAATGCCTTCAACCTGGAACACAGGCTCAACGCTATATTCCTTCAGGCCGTGAAGAAAGCTGGCGAGGACAGGCGCAAGGAAGCGCTTTCCTCAGGCGCCATCTCTGAGTTCGGCAGCTACACCTCGCTTGTCACAGATGCGTTGGGAGACACCGACAGGTTCAAGGCATCGCAGCTCCCCCAGAAGGTGAAGGAGGCGCTCGTATCTATACTGGAAGCGAGCAGGAAGGTGAAGAACAGGACCGTCTCGTACACGGTGAAGCTATCCACCACTAACACGCAGAGCGGCATAACCGAGCTCAACAAAATCCTCTCTCATGCTGAGAAGCTGGGGGTCAGCATAACCTACATAAGCGCACCGCAGTACCGCATGGTGGCCGAAGGTGCGGACTACGCCGAGGCAGAGAACAAGATAAAACGCGCGGTCGACGCCATATCGAAGATAAAGGATGCCACAGTATCTGTGGAAAAGGAGAAGCTCAAGAAGGAGCGCGAGAGCGTGCTCGACACACTGCAGCTCCAAAGTGCGTGATTGCGATGAAAGAGACATTGATAAGGGTGAAGAAGCACGCGAAGCTCAAGAAGCCCGTGCTAATAGTCGGGCTCCCAGGCATAGGCAGCGTCGGCAAGCTAGTGGCTGAGCACCTGATAAAGGCGTTCGACGCAGAACGCATAGCCACGCTATATTCACCGTCGTTCCCATACCAGGTCATAATGCGCAAGAACGGCATGGTCAGGTTCGTCGACAACCGGTTCTACGTGATACGCCGCAAGGGTGCCAAGAGCGACATTGTAATACTGACGGGTGACACCCAGGCAGTGACTCCCGAGGGCCAGTACGACGTGAACCACAGGGTGGTGAACTTCTTCAGGGACGTGCTGGGCGGCAGCTTCATATACACGCTGGGAGGCTACAGCACTCCAGGCGCAGTCAACCACAACCCTGAGGTATACGCCAACGCCACCAGCAGGAAGGTCATCGACATGTTCAAGGATAGCGGCCTTGTGTTCGGCAAGTCAAAAGGTTCAATACTTGGCTCTGCCGGCATGATAATAGGCTTCGCCAGGATGGAGCGCATGGACGGCATCTGCCTAATGGGGGAGTCTGCCCTCCTCGACGTAGATCCATACGCTGCGAAGGCGGTCCTGATGTTCCTCGCGAAGCATCTGGACCTAGATATCAACACATCTAACCTAGACACAATGATACAAAAGACGGCCAAAGCCCTCAAGGAGCTTGAACAGCAGATTCCTGCAGAGATGCAGGGCCCGATGGGCGACGACAAGCCTCCGTCCTACATAAGGTAAGCCGCTTTTCCCGCGCCAGTAGTCTAGCCTGGTAGGACTTCGCCTTCCCAAGGCGACGACCCGGGTCCAAATCCCGGCTGGCGCACCTTAATCATATCCCTATGGCGACAGCAACTGCAAGGCAAATGAGCGAACCTCCGATGCTGCCGAAGAAGTTGGACGTGTATTTGTTTCCGATACCTTTCTCCTCGAAGTACCCGAGCACCGAATCAACCAGCGTGCCGGCGAAACCTCCGAGCACCACAGCAATAAACGCCGGCAGCGCATTGTTCAAGCCAAGTATGTGCAGCTCGGGCAAGACGGCCAGCATCATCGCCGCCACGAGCGCCGACCCTGCGAAGCCTGCAACCAGTCCCAGCCACGTCACGCCCCCTGAAGTGCCCTTGTGCACTTTCTTCAGGGTGAGTAGCATCACAGGCTGCCCGTCCAGCACTCCAAGCTCGCTGCTGAACGTATCGGACGTCACAGCTGCAACAGAGCTGACAAACCCAAGCGCGGCGAAAAGCTCGTAGTGGATGTGTCCACTGATGAGCGCTGCGTAGAACAGCGCGCTCATGATGAGCGGCCACATGCCGTTCGCGACAACGTTGCGCACACCTCTGCTCTTCTCATACAGCCCGGCATTTTGTTTGAATCTCTTACCGGCAAGAGTCACCATCGCCGACAGCAGCACGAACCAGAACATCACGCCGAAGAAGAAGACGCCCATGCTTTGGCCGAACCAGATAAGCCCTATACCCATGGCTAGCGCTGCGACTATCGCGTTTATGTTGAGCGTCAGGAAATTCATCGTAAACACTGCAGTTGGCACGCAAAGAACCGGCGCGCAACGCTTATGCTTCCACGGCGCACGTATAAAAACTAGCAGTATACTTTCATGCATATGGAAATTTATCCCTCGTTCTGGTACTTTAAAACGTGATTATTCCACTATTTGGAAAGGTTTTTAAATATTCTATTGGCATATTCTAATACGGGTTCTCTACTGTAGGAAGGTCGTGAAGAACTGGTCGCCTTGCCAGCGCGCTTCGCGCGCGCTGGCACTCATTCTTGGGTTTTGACGCTTGACTGCAAGCGCAGCTCTTGCTACCATTTATAAGCATTTGCTGCGTATAATCACCTGTAGGTGAGGGCTGGTTTCTATGGTGAAAGAGAAGGCGGTGAAGGAGCTCGAGGACCTGCCGGGCGTCGGCCCCACATCCGCAGACAAGATGCGCGCCGCCGGCATAGATACACTCGAGAAGGTGGCCACCTCAGCGCCCCATGAGCTCTCTGAACTGTCTGGCATCAGCGTCGAGGCGGCGAAGAAGGCGGTTGCGGCAGCGATAGAAGCTACTACTATAGACTACGAGACCGGCACCGAAGTGATGAAGAAGAGGATTGAGCTCGGAAAGATAAGCACAGGCTCGAAGGACCTCGACGCGCTCATAGGCGGAGGCGTGGAGACTAATGCAATAACCGAGGTATACGGCAAGTTCGCCAGCGGGAAGTCGCAGCTCGGGTTCCAGCTGGCGGTCAACGTGCAGCTGCCCAAGGACAAGGGCGGCCTCGACGGCTCGGTGCTTTTCGTCGACACGGAGGGAACGTTCAGGCCCGAGCGCTTGGCCGAGATGGCGATAGCGCAGAAGCTCGACCCGGACGAGGTGCTGAAGCGCGTGGTCTACGTGCGTGCCGCTACCTCAGAGAAGCAGATGCTCACGATAGAAAGGGCCGACAATGTCATAGAGGAGCGCGGCATAAAGCTGATAATAGTCGATTCGCTCACTTCGCTGTTCAGGTCAGAGTTTCTGGGTAGGGGTGCATTGGGTGAGCGCCAGCAGAAGCTCAACTCCCACATACATAGGCTGCAGTTCCTGGCGGACAAGCACAATCTGGCGGTATACATAACTAACCAAGTGATGGACAACCCAGGTATACTCTTCGGTGACCCGACCACACCTATAGGCGGCAACATACTGGCGCACGCGGCCACGACACGCCTCTATCTAAGGAAGAGCAAAGAGGACAAGCGCATAGTCAGGCTCGTCGATTCACCCAACATGCCGGACGGCGAGTGCGTGATAAAGGTCACGCCAACAGGCGTAAAGGACTGACGCCTACTTCCTCGCGCTTCGGATCCTGTTCATTGACTTCATCTTCATAGAACGGGCGGACGGCACCACCTTATACCTCGCGTTCTCGAAGTGCATCGCAAGCTCACGGCCGCTGTAGAACTCATGCAAGAAAATCGCAAGCGCAGATATGGTGACGTGGGGTTGCGTGCTTATGCTGACATTGAAATCAGTGCGTCCTACTATGCTCTTCGCGCCGTCGGTAGATATCACGACGATGAGGTTCTTGTAGGTCTTGACGATTGGCGCTACCTTTGGGTACGGCAGGCCGAACTGGGTGAGGTAGACACTCTTGTAATTCCTCCGCTCCCTTATGAAGCCAGCCCAGTCACTGGTGAAAAGCACCTCAAATGCTCCGCCCCACTTTGAGGCTATGCTCCTGAAGTACCTTTCCAACCTCGCGCTCCTCGGCATCGTGAAGACTATCTGTTGCGCTCCGAAGGCCCTGGCCGCGAGCGCAAGGTCAACCGAAAGCCCGTAGTCTGGTTTCCCCACTACAAGTACAGAAATCACAGGCACACCCAAGCAGCTGCAGCGTGTTAAACTCTGCAGCTTAAAATAAAGCTCTTTGCGCCGCGACCTT
>JAJZII010000048.1 GCA_021810685.1 Microcaldota archaeon | reverse complement strand
CGCGCGTTGTCGTGGTAGAGAACTTCATCCGCTGCGCAACGCCGTTTATCTTGTCGAGCTGCAGCGAGCTGAGCTCCTTTATTATGTTGGTCCCTATGACGGTGCCTTCTATGTCGTAGTCGCACGCGTTGATGAATGAGTTGCAGTTCTTGCCTATGGATTTGAGCACGTCGAGGTATTCCTTGGTGAAGAGAGAACCTTTGCTGACCAAGTACGACGGGGCCCACTCCACGTCAAGGACAGGGTAGCCGCGCACGGAGCCCGTCTGCCTTATGGTGTAGAGGTGGCCGACCGCGGCCGCGATGTATGTCTTGCCCGAGGGCCCGTCTATTTCGTAATAGCTGATCCTGCCGTATGCCATGCGCTTCTGCGCCCCGTTGCCTATCGCTATCGCTATCCTCAGCGCTACGCTGGGTTTCTCTGCGATAACGAGCGTGTTCATGCGGAACACCTGTCAGGTCATGTGCGGCGCTTCCGCCTGCGGGCTGTCCGCGCCTTGCGCACCCTGCGCGCTGGTCTTCGCGGCGGTGCGGTTGCCTGACTGGCGGCAATATGAGCATTGGCCGTACGCTGTTCCTCGGTCGAGATGTACCACGTGTTGATGAATCCGATTGCTATCGTGGCGAACACAAGGACGTAGAAGAGCGCGGTCCCGCCGAAGGCTATAAATACCGCTATAGTAATTATAACCAGCGCTACCGTCGCCATAGAGAGCGCAATACCAATGAATCTCGCGTCCATATTGGTCATCGCCCTGCCGTGATTGCCTTGATAAGCATATATCTAGTTATATTTATAACACTTGTTGCGGCCCTGATAGCGTCGTTCGCGCAGGTTCTTTTCAAGAAAACCCTCGGCAGGCAGAGCATGAGCATACGGGGTATAGTGCGCGCAATGTTCACCAGCAGGAACATAGTGATCGGGCTTGCTGCTTACATGGGAAGTTTGGCGCTGTACCTGTTCGCACTCGACAATGCTCCGCTGTCTGTAGTGTATCCGCTGTTCGCGAGCACCTTCATTTTCATAGCAGTGTTTTCGAAGCTCCTGCTGAAGGAAACGTTCTCGATTGCGAGGATTGCGGGCACCGCATTGGTGTTCGTGGGGATAGTTGTGATAGCTTTCACAATATAGTAATGGTGTCGCGATGGTGGGAAAAGAGGGCAGGGCGAAGAACATACTGATGTTATTCGTGTCCACGGGCCTCGCGGCCGTTGGCCAGTACTTCTTCAAGGATTCGCTCAACCTCTTCTCGGTTCCAATCTTCGCGATAGGGTTCCTTGCGTACGTGGCTTCCACAGTGGTATACTTCTATGTGCTGAGCAGGGCGCACCTGAGCTGGGTCTACGGCATAGGGGGCCTGAGCTACATCTTCACCGTGGTGCTGGCGTTCTTCGCATTGGGGGAGAATGTTCCGCCGCTCAGATGGCTGGGTGTCGCTATAATAACTTTTGGAGTGCTGCTCGTTGGCGCCAGCTAGCCTGAAAGGATTTAGGCTTTAGGGAAAAGGTTTTAGGAAAAGAATTTACGAAAAGAAAAAAGAACAGGAAGCTCACTTGACTTCGAGCTTCCTTACCTCTACCTTGCTTACCGGGGTTATGTGCCTGAGCTTGCTTGCCAGTTCAGACTGCATTTTACCCTCCAATATCGCGCCTATTGCCGAATCGGCGTCGTTCGCAGAGAAGAAGCTGCTCACGAACTCGCTGGTTTCGGCCCTCAGGCCGTTAATCTTTGAGTGCGCAACCCTGCCGTGCGTGACCACAAGCATCTTCGCGACCATCGGGACGTTGTCCTTCGTCATCACGGGCTTGACGAGCGTCGCTACGCTTTTGTAGCGCCTGACCAGCGAGCGCACGTAGCTGTAGAGCTCCTCGAGCATGACCAGCTTAGTATGCGCCGCCTCGCCGTTGACGCTCATCACCTTGAGCGTGGCGTTGGTGTAAGCGTGCGTCTGGTTGTTTGTGAGCGTGTTGAGGCCGACCTTTATGTTCCTGCCTATTACAGAATTGTCGTCGTTGCCAGGTATCTCGCATACCTGCGCCTCGTTGAAGATTTTCGGCGCGTACACCGTAAACCACTTCTTCATTTTCCATTTGTCAGCTGCAGCTTGAGCCATTCAATCACGCCCTGCCTCTTATCAGGAGCTCTGCACTCTTTGGATCGTACCTCCACGTGCTCGGGAGCGCGCCCTGCCTTATGTAGTACTTGGTGAGCCTCCATATCTTCGACTCTATGCGCTTGAGCCTTATCGTGTTGCTGGTGTCGCGCTTGTTGCGCCCTATGTGCTTGTTCAGGTTGACCGCCTTTGCGATAAGGTCAAGCAGGTCAGGAGGCACGGGGCCAGTCTGGCCCTGCTCCTTGAGTATGCGCACCAGCCTCTTGCCAGTCACTTGCTCCACGTCAAGCACATTGTGCTCCCTTTTAAGCGTCTCGCCTATCATGGCGGGCCTCATGCCCTGCTTGTAGTAATCGACTATCATGCCCTCTATCTGCTTGGCGCTAAGTTCGAGCCCCTCGGGTATCTTGCCCTTTTCTGTTATGGGCTTGCGGGACTTCGATTTTCCCTTCTTCTTCGTATGCATTTTAGCCATTCAAACACACTTGCTGGACCGCGGCCAGGAATGAGGTCATATCTGTATAGACACAGAATAATCCTTGCTCCTCCCTACTTTTACATCGCCCGCCTTGCATATCTCCTTGATGTCGTTGGCCGCAGATAAGACGGTATTATAGTATGCGTCAGGAACATTTATATTTATTAGCGTTATCGGTTTGTTGAGCGCTATTTTCCGGGCTGCCTTTGCCTTCCTGACATCACTGACTATGTCGTTCGCGAGAGCTCCCGCTTCTTCGTAGTCCACCTCGACTATCGAGCTCTTGAATATCAGGCCGTTTATTATGTAGTCGGCTGGCGACGGCTTCTCCGCGTAAACCGGGAAGGCCTCGAGGAATATGCTTTCCTGGCTGAACATTGAGTTGACCTCTTCAGCCGCATGCGGTATCACCGGAGCGAGCATCTTGAGCGACGACGATAGCACGTGCGCGAGAGTGAAGAGAGCAGCCTTCCTGCTTTCCGCACCGTCCTCTGCGTAGATCCTGTGCTTCACCGCCTCTATGTAGTGGTCGCAGAACTCGTGCCAGTAGAAGTTCGTGAGCGCTGTCATAGCACCGTGCAGGTCGTACCTGTCGTACGCTTCCGTGGCCTCCTTCACCACGCTGTTGAGCCTGTTGAGCGCCCAGAGGTCGAAGACGTTGAAGTGCTTATGAGGCTCCTCCTTGGGCACCTTCGTGTCGCCCATCGCGTTCTTCACGAATAGCGCAGAGTTGTGCAGCTTCACCAGGAAGGCCTTGGCGTGCTCCATGTCCTCGAACGAGAAGGGCTTGTCCTTGCCTGGACTGCCCGAGAGCGCCACCCAGAGCCTCACCGAGTCTATCGAATATTTCTCTATCAGCTCCTCGGGAGACACTCCATTGCCCCAGCTCTTGTGCATCTCGCGGCCGTCCGGCGCGAGTATCATCCCGTGGCTGAGCATCGTCTCGAAGGGCTTGTTGTCCGTCAGCGCCCATGTCCTGAACACTGTGTAGAATGCCCACGTACGTATTATGTCGGTGCCCTGGATGCGCATCGACGCAGGGTATGCGCGCTTGAAGAGCTTCATGTTGTCGGGCCAGCCTGCTATCGCCATAGGCGTTATCGAGGAGTCGACCCAGCAATCCAAGGTGTCGGTCTCGCCTTTTATCTTGGCAGAGCCGCACTTCGGGCACTTGTCGACGGGCGCCTTGCCGAGCGCAGGGTCGACCGGCAGCGATTCCCTGTCGGGTGCTATTATCTCGCCGCAGCCCTCGCAGTACCAGAAAGGTATGGGCGTGCCGAACACCCTGTTCCTCGAGATGTTCCAGTCCCATTCTATGAAGTTGCTCCAGTCGTAAAGCTTCTGCACGGCGTACTCCGGGATCCAGGCGATCTGGCTGGCCTGCTCCTTGATGCGCTCGGCATGCTCCTTCGTCTTTATGAACCACTGCATGGCGGAAATGAACTCAGAGCGCGTGCCGCACCTGTCGTGCACCTTGACCGTGTGCGTAACGCTTTCCTGCCTGTTCAGCAGGCCCTCCTCCTTCAGGCGCTCGAGAATGGCCCTTTTGGCCTCCTTTATCGTGAGGCCATCGTACTTGCCGGCGTTCCTGAGCCTGCCGTCCGCAGTAAGCGAGTTCACGAGCTGCAGCTTGTGCTTGTAGTAGAGCGCTATGTCCTGCTTGTCGCCGAATGTGCAGACCATCTCGGCGCCTGTGCCGAAGTCCTTCTCGACGCTGTCGTCTGCTATGACCTTGACCTCAGTACCGAATATAGGTACTCTTATTTTCTTGCCCACGATGGCCTTATACCGCTCGTCGGAGCCGTTGACCGCGACAGCGACGCACGCGTGCAGCAGCTCTGGCCTAGTGGTCGCTATCTCGAGAGCGCCGCCGTCATTGAGCTTGAAGCTCACGTAGTTGAGCTGTGTCTGCTCCTCCTTGTCGTCCGCTTCCTCTCTTGATATTGAGGAACCGCAGCTAGGGCACCACTCGACCGGGTGCTCGGCCCGGTAGACCATGCCTTTGGCGTGCATCTCGAGCACAGACAGCTGC
>JAJZII010000047.1 GCA_021810685.1 Microcaldota archaeon | reverse complement strand
AGAGTCAGGGCCGGATTCCCACGTTTCAAGTCATATGTCTCTTCGCTGACGTACCCACAATCGGGTTTCCAACCAGAAAAGAAAAAAGTCTCCATTTCAAAAATCGGCAGGATAAATTTTGTAAATCACCGGGAGATGGAAGGGAAGATAAAGACCATGACAATAAAACAGACAAAATCGCAGGAGTGGTACATCACATTCACGGCAGAGAAGGAAGACACACCACTCTATACAAATGGCAAACCCGTAATCGGGATGGATTTGGGGCTCAAAGAATATGCAACCCTGTCAGACGGAATCAAAATCCCAAATCCGAGAATCTCAAACAAATCAATCGCTAAACTGAAAATGGTCCAGAGGCAGCTGTCAAAGAAGGAGAGGAGAAGTAAAAACAGGAGGCGTGCAAAAGTCAAACTTGCACGAATCTCAGAACACATTGCAAGGCAGAGGAACGACTTCCTGCATAAAACGTCGCATCGTCTTGTCAATTCATACTCATTCGTTGCATACGAGAAGCTACAGATTGCAAATATGGTAAAGAGCCATAATCTTGCAAGGCAGATAACGGACGTTTCTTGGGGGAACTTCACCCAATACCTCTGCTACAAGGCTGAAAGTGCTGGTTGCAGGGTCGTCGGCGTGGATCCAAGGAACACAACAAGGACATGCAGCGGATGCGGAAATATACAAGATATGGGATTGAGCGAAAGGACATATCTCTGTCAAAATTGCGGACTGAAGATTGACAGGGATCTGAATGCCTCAATAAATATCCTGACTACCGCAGGACTTGCGGGAAGTAACGCCTCTGGAGACGTTGTAAGACCTCGATTACGGGAGGCAGCCGTCGTTGAATCAGGAACTATACTTGGTGGTTCAAGATGACCAATCAAAAGCCGCCATTGGAAGCCCACGACCTTAGTCGGGGGGAGGATGTCACAAGTTACAGCTTCACTATCTCTACCAACTGTCAATGCGCTGCTGACGGCAGGCGCGCATTGTCGCAATGTTCGTGCGGCTCATGATAGATTACAAAGCGATTGAGGAGAAGTGGCTGAAGGAGTGGGAGCAAGCGAAGCTCTTCGAGGCGGAACCCAACGACAAGGAGTCCGTGCTCGTCACTGCGGCATGGCCTTACACATACATGCCCCAGCACATAGGGCACCTCCGTACTTACGGGACAACGGACTTCTACGCAAGGTATCTACGCATGAAGGGCTTCAACGTGCTCTTCCCGATGGGCTGGCACAAGACAGGCACTCCTATACTTGCGGTCGTCAAGCGCATCCTGGAAGGTGATAAGAATATCAGAGAGGAGTACGCCCTCTACCACATAGACTGGGAAACGGTCAAGGGAATGGCGGAGCCCACGAAGCTGGTGGAGTACATCGCGGGCATATACCGCGAGGAGATGCGCAGGGCCGGCTTCAGCATAGACTGGCGCAGGAACTTCACCTCGACCGACCCGATATACAGTAAGATGGTCGAGTGGCAGTTCTTGAAGCTGAAGGAGAAGGGCCTGCTCGTGCAGGGGAAGCATCCGGTCGGCTGGTGCCCCAACGAGGGCAACGCCATCGGCCAGCACGACACCAAGGACAGCGCAGATCCTGAGATAGAGGAGATGACGGTAATAAAGTTCAAGGATTCCGAAAGCGATGCATTCTTCCCTTGCGCCACGTACAGGCCGGAGACAGTGTACGGCGTTACTAATCTGTTCGTCAATGACAAGGAAGAGTATGTAGTTGCGCTTGTCGGCAACGAGCGCATGTACCTGAGCAAGAAGGCGGCCGATGCCCTTGCGTATCAATTCGAGGTGAAGGTCGAAGGCCAGGTAAGCGCGGAGAGCCTGCTCAAGAAGAGGGCGGTAAACCCTATGAATGGTGACACAGTCCCGGTGCTTCCGGGGTACTTCGTCAAGGCCGACTTCGCCACCGGCGTGGTAATGTCCGTTCCGGCGCACGCGCCGTTCGACTATGTGGCGCTGGAGAAGCTGAAGGCAGCGGGCATTCAGGGCGCCGACGTCAAGCCGAAGGTAGTGGTAACGATGGAGGGCGTCAGCCCGAAAGAGCTTCCGGCGCTCTCGTACTTAAAGATAGTGGGCAACGGCGAAGGCGCAAGCGACGAACAGGTCGAGGAGGCCACCAAGCGCATATACAAGGACGAGCAGCGCAACGGGAAGATGTCTGCCGGCGAGTACGCGGGCAGACCTGTGGTAGAGGCGCGCGGACTGATAAAGGAGTCGCTCAAGGGCATGGGTGCTTCCATGCCTGTTTACGTAATGGCGAATGACGAGCCCGTAATCTGCAGGTGCGGTTATAGGGCAGTGGTCAAGATAGTCGAGAACCAGTGGTTCATAGACTACGGGAACAGGAGCTGGAAGGAACAGGCGAGGCTCTACCTGCCAGAGATGAAGCTTTATCCCGAGAAGATGCGCAACGCCTATAGCGCCACCGTAGAGTGGCTGGGCCCCAAGCCTATGGAGAGGGCGCAGGGCCTGGGTACGAGGTTCCCACTCAACCCTGAGCACATAATAGAGCCGCTCTCGGACTCAACCATCTACATGGCATTCTACACGTTCGTCAACCTGCTGCGCAACGCCTCGGTAAAACCGGAGCAGCTCAAGCCGGAGTTCTTCGACTTCGTGCTTCTCGGCACGGGCGACGCAGATGGTGCTGCCAAGTCGACAGGAATCGATTCCGTGCTAGTCAAGAGATGCAGGGAGAGCTTCGCGTACTGGTACAGGTTCACGTCAAGGCACTCCGCCCACGAGCTAATCCCCAGCCATCTGACATTTTATATCTATAACCATCTGGCAGTCCTCCCGAAGGAGTTCTGGCCGAAGCAGATAGTCACGAACGGTATGGTCAATGACATAAACGGTGCCGAGATGCACAAGAGCGCGGGCAACATAGTGCCGCTCCTCGATGCGATAAGCGAGTACGGTGCGGACACGCTGCGCTTCATCGTGATAGTCAGCAGCGACCTCGGTTCGGACTCGGCCTTCAGGCCTGTCGATGCTTCCGGCATACACGCCAAGAACCAGTTCCTCTACAGCGAGATAGGGGCGCTGGAGTCAAAGGAAGCTGGTGCCCTGGGTCACATCGACTACTGGCTCTACTCAAAGCTCAACTCCAAGATAAGGCGCGCCAGCGCCGCGATGGAGGGCCTTTCGCTGCGCGAGGCCTACATAGACATTTATTACAACTCAATCAACGAGCTAAGGTGGTACGCGACGAGGGGCGGGAGCAACTCGCTTGTCCTCCGCGACTTCCTGGAGAAGACGGTGCTCATGCTCGCGCCGGCCATGCCCTTCCTGGCAGAGGAGCTCTGGCACATGCTTGGCAAGAACAGCTTCATAGCGAAGGAGCGCTGGCCTGAGTGCGACACAAGCATGATAAGCGACGCTACTGAACGCTCCGAGCAGATAATGCAAGGCACAATCGACGACGCCGAGGCCACGATTGCATTGATGTCGAAGATGGACGCCAACAGGGGCAAGAGGCCCGCGCACGTCACGGTAATACTGGCCGAGCCCTGGAAGGCGCTTGCGTACAACACCCTGTGCAAGAAGAAAAACATGGGAGCGGCGATGGCCGATCCCGCGCTCTCAGGCATTGACAAGCAAGCGCTTTCGAAGTTCCTGGGCCAGTTCGCGAAGCGCATGAACACGCTCGTCAATCTCGAGGGCTTCGACGACGCAGCGGTGCAGGAGAGCTTTGCCGAGGCCATGCCCTACATGGCTGCGCGGCTCGGCACGGAAGTGAGTATTGAGCGGGAAGCTGAGTCGAAGTCCCAGAGGGCGCCGAGGGCGCTGCCGGACAAGCCAAGCCTCGACATAAGGTGGGAATGATGGGTGCACTCTCAAGGTACAAGACATTCATATTCGACTGGGACGGAACGCTCAGGAGCGTCAGCGCTGCAAGGAAGCTGAACTCCATCGTCAACCCGAACTGGAGGAGGAAGAAGAGCGTAGCCCACTCCGGACCGGATCGGTCTACTCCCAATGATATAACGGCCAACGCGAAGCACGTCCACACCAGCACAACGCTCGCGAAGCTCAGGGGTGCAGAGAGCGAGTTCTTTGTCTTCTGGGCAGACGTCTCGCTGAAGTTCATGGTGCCGAAGCTGAGCTACGGGGCGAAGCCCCTCCTCGAGAACCTGGAGAGGAGGCGCGCCTCAGTGGCGCTATACACGGAAGGCGCCCTCTGGAGGGTGCGCCGCGAGCTGGACTTCCTTCGCGTGACCGATTATTTCGAGGCCATACTGAGCGCGCAGGACGTCGGGCGCCTGAAGCCCGACCCTCTGGGCCTGGAGGTGCTGCTCGAAGCGCTTGGTGCCAAGAAAGCCGGCGCCATCTACGTGGGCGACATGAAGGACGACATGCTTGCCGCCAAGAACGCAGGCATAGCATCATGTGCTGTAACGAACGGCTTCGAGAGCGCTGACATGCTCAAGGGCGTGAAGCCCGATTACATCTTCAGCAGCCTTGAGGAGCTCGCGAAGGAGCTCTAGCTGTGTATGATGCTGCGCAGCTGCATCTCCGAGGCTCTCAGTGCCGATTGCGGTGTTCGCCGTTTCCATGCGCTCCGCGAGCGCTTCGCCGTCGCTGACGTGGTCATTGGCCCCTCTCCGATAAGGCTAAAT
>JAJZII010000046.1 GCA_021810685.1 Microcaldota archaeon | reverse complement strand
GCTCGGTGAGTGTGAATATGTCCTTGAACGTGGTCTTGTACTTGTCCATTATGGGCTTCGAGATGGCCCACTTCTTGTATGCAGAGCCCATGGCTACGGAACCATTCTCGACGCTAACCTTCCACTCCTTCGCAAACTCCTCAGGGGCGTAGTTCTCTATGAGCTTGTTTATGTCGTTTATTAGCTTCAGTAGCCTTTCGAAGGTCTGCTCCTGCGTCAGCCTGAGCTCGTTCAGAAGCCTGTCGACCTTGTTTATGAATAGGACCGGTTTGGCTTTCTCCTTCAGCGCCTGCCTTAGCACCGTCTCGGTCTGCGGCATGATACCCTCGACCGGGTCCACGACAAGCACGACGCCGTCGACAGCCCTCATCGACCTGGTAACGTGACCACCGAAGTCGACGTGCCCTGGAGTGTCTATCAGGTTTATTATGTAGTCATGGTCATTGTATGGGAAGCCTAGCGATATGTTTGCCGACTTGATCGTCATGCGCCTGTCCTTCTCGATGGCTTCGTAGTTGGTGTAGAGCGCGTCTCCCGCTACTGTCTTCGATATCAGGCCTGCCCTCGCGAGAAGGGAGTCTGTGAGCGTGGTCTTCCCATGGTGGACGTGCGCTATTATCGCGACGTTCCTTATGTGGTCCACGTCGTGCATTATCTTTGATATTTCCTCTACAACGTACTCCTTCCTTACCATGCTTGTCGCCTCACTTCGCGCTCCTTGCCATGCGCTCTATCTCGTTCTTGCGCTTCACGGCATAACTGTTCACATCGTTCTTCGATGCCAGGATCAGCTCGTTGGCCAACGCCTGCGATATGGTCCTCCGGTTAGAGAACGCACCCATTATCGCGGCCGTCGCTATGTTCCTCAGCGCGGTGTCGAGCCTTCTGCTCGCGCTTATGTCAACGGGTATGTTGGATACAGTACCTCCCTGCCTTATGCGCGTCGTGTCCTCTATCGGCGCGCTGTTCTCGAGCGCCATTATGTAGACCTGCAGCGGATTTGTGCGCGTCTGCGTGTGCACCGCGTCGAACGCCTGCTCCAATATATGCATAGCCTTGAGCTTCTTGCCCTGCAGGCGCCCCTTCGTGCGTATCACGTGACCGCCTATCTTTTTGCCAGTGCCTCCGCGCATTATCGCATTCTCAAGCCTCTCCACTATGTTGAGGTTCGCCTTGGAGAACATCTTTTCGCTGGTGCGCCTGTAGCTGGCCGGGTATGCCATGGGCTTCAGGTCTATGTAGTTCCTCAGGCTGAGGTCATTGACCGTGACGTCGTAGCTGTATTTCTCGAAGAGCATCGTAGGCGCAGCGTGGTCCGGTACTAGTGTCTTGTGAGCAGGCTTAACCTTTTTGGGGATCGATGGCGCAGGCTGCTCCTCCGGGCTGGTCTCCGCCTGCACTGCTTGCTGCTCTTCTGCCATTGGAATCATCTCTTGGGCTTCTCCATCTTGCCCTTCACTATCCGTACCGCGTTGGCGCCGTTTATCTCGACTACCTTATATTTCATGCCAGGTATGCAGCCCATCTGGCCGCGCTGCGAGCCTCCGAGTCCCTCGATAGTAACTTCGTCGTGCTCGTCGATGTAGTTGATTGTGCCGTCTCCCGGCACGAACGCACCGACGACCTTGCTGTTCTTTACCAGCTGGACACGCACACACTTTATCTGACCGGAGTGCGGCTGCTTCTGTTCTACAGCAAACTTCTGGAGGACTAGGCCGCGTGCCCTGGGCACCGTGCCCATCGGGTCATACTTCTGCTTCAGCTTAAGCTTGCGTCTCTTGAGCCACTTCTTGAGCATGCGCTGGTGCTTGCGAGCGCGTATGAGCTTCCTTGCAGCAAATTCACCATTTGGCATAGTATCACGTTACTTGCGCGTTCTCGTACGCGCTGTATTCCTCCTCCAATATCTTTGAGTTGCCCTGCTCCGCGACCGACAGCACAGACACGGAATATGGCTTGCCGCAGACGGCGCCAAGCTCCATCGAGTTGCCGGGGAAGATGAGCACCTTCACGCCGCCTATCTTCGCCATGTGTATCACATCGCGAAGGTTCTCAGCCTTGTTTACCTTTGCTGCAACGATGAGCTTTGCACTGCTGTTCTTCAGCGAGTCCATGACCTTGTTCAGGCCGAGGGCTGCCGTTCCGCTGTCGACCGCTAGGCGTATGTCGCTCGCTAGGTCAGTCATCAACATCACTTGCCTTCATTTACCGAGCATTAGGTTAGAAAATTAACACTAATCCGGCCTTCTTGCAGAGGTATTTTGCCAGCAACATATATATAAGTGTTGCGGGGCTCGCGAGGTTTGCGGCAGCAAAGCATGCCTGACGCGCTGGCTCAATGCTGGGTCGTGTAGTTGCAGCCTGTAGGCTCAACGAACGATCCGCTCAGGGCGAGCTTCAGGTAGCCCACGTATGGTATCGAGGCTACGACGAGGCCCTGCAGGCTCGAGGCACTGGCAGGGTAGTTTGAGTACTGCAGGTCGAGGCCGGGGTTGTTGTCGCCCTTGGTGAGCACGTAGTACGTGCTGCTGTCGCGCAGCACGGCATAGACCCTGTGAACTATGTAGGCGTCGCCGTACTTGTAGAAGAGGTCTCCGGGAACTGTGCCGTAGACCACGACGCTGTTGTTCGCATCTCCCTTTATTGTAGTGCCGTCGATAGTTATGGCGGTCGTGTAAGCCTCAGTCTTGGTGGTACCGTTGCTGAAGAGCACGTTGGTAGTGCCGCACGTGTACTGCACAGGATTGCCAGCCTGGAAGCTGTTTGGTACTATCTCACCGCTGCTGCCAGTCTGGTGGAGCAGCCCTACGCTGTAGCCCGGCCCGAGGAACTGCGAAACGTACAGGCCGGAAGCTGTCTGCCTGTAAGCCACGCACGCCAGCGTTTCCCTGCTTATGTTGGAGTTTATCGCCGCAATGGTGCTGTCGCTCACGTTCACCACAGGCGCCCTTATCTGTGATATGTTGCTCACACCCTGCAGCACAATCATGTCACCCCTGTGCAGGTACGGGAGCATGCTGCAGCTTGGTACGACGTCTATCGGATGGCTAGTATGTAGGAAGAATTCCATGCCGAACCATAGCGCGCCCACTAGCACAAGCGCAGCTGCTACTTCTGCTATGTTGCGCATGTAACCCTGTTCCTTTGCGCCGAGCGCCACCTCAAGCACTACCAGTGCTATTATCATTATTACTATCAGGGCACCGAGCGCCACTGATAAGTATGCGACTCCTTGGAATACTATGTATAGCACGAACAGCAGTACAAGCAGCAGGTAGATGGGCCACGTCGTTATCGAGCTCTTCGGCTGGGGCTTGACCCTCTCATTCTGAGAGCTTCTTGGATGTCTCTTCTTCTGCACTCAAGCACCGATTGCTGCCTTCACGCACGCTTGCCCCTTCCTTTTGGCTCCTGCCCCTTGTCCGTCTGTGTGCCGACGAGCTGCACTCCGACTATCTTCGACTCGCCGTCTTGCTTAGCCACACCCAATGCAGTGTCAGCAGCGCTTATCAGGGTGTCGTTGTGGCTCACCACTATGAACTGCGAGCGCGAGCTCATCTGCTTTATTAGCATTGAGAGCTTCTTTGAGTTCTCCTTGTCGAGCGCCACATCGATCTCGTCGAAGACGTAGAATGACATAGGGTTGCGCATCTGTATCGCGAATATCAGTATCAGTATCAGCAGTGACTTCTCGCCTCCGGACAGCTGGTCTGCGCTCTTCTTGAACTTGTCCTGTATGCTTATCTTAAGACCTGAGTTGAAGGGCTCCTTCGGGTTCTCCAGCGAGAGCGAGGCCTCGCCATCGAATATGTAGCTGTATAGCTGCCTGAAGTTGTCGTTCACCACCCTGAACGTCCCCATAAACACCGCGAGCTTCTTAGACTCTATCTCATTGATCATGGACATTATTGAGTTGCGCTCGTTGTCGAGTATGCGCAGCTTCGCCTCTGCGTCCTCCACGTCCCTGCGCCTCGTCTCGTACATCTCCGGCGCCTTGAGGTTCACGCTGCCTAGGCTTTCTATGTCGTTCTTCGCTATGGTGAGGCGCCTGTCCAGCTCCTCTGTCGCGCCGCCGACAGTCGGGCATTCCTTGTATGAAGCCAGTTCCGCCTTTATGTCAGTGAGCCTTGTTTCGGACTGCATCTTTGCAGCCTCGGCCATCATAGAGTCGCGCGAGAGGCGCTCCTGCTCCGATGACAGCTTGCCGCGTTCGAAGCCCGTATCTGCTACCTTCTTGTCGATGGCGGAAAGCTCTTTGTATAGCGAAGACGACATATCGTCGTGGCTCTTTATTTTCTTCTCCATCTCCTTCTTCTGTAAAGCGAACCCGTCGAGCTTCTTCCTGAGCGCATTTGCGTTGTTAGAGGCTTCTGACGCGTCTGACTGTGCCTTCTCAGCTTCGGCTTCTATATCGGCGTCGCGCTCCGCGAGCATCTCGTTCTCCTTTTTGAGTTCGGCGCCGCGCATCTTGAGCTCCTCTATCGCGGTCCTCAGCTCCTTCACTCTGCCGGCTGACTCTGCATGCGCCGCCTTGCGCTGCTGAGCATCGGGAGCCTTGACCATTTCGTGCAGCGCATCACGCGAAACCTGTGCCTGCTCCTTGCGCCTCGCTGCGTCCTTGATCTTGGCCTCTGCTGAGTTTATGTCCTTCTGTACCTCAAGCATCGAGGCCGAAAGCAACGACAGCCTTGGCTTAAGACTATCTATAGACGCTGAAGCGGACGCCTGCGCCTCGAGAGCGTGCTTCAGTTCCAGCTCGTGGTTCAGCAGGGCCATCTCGGCCGCTGCCACTGCCTTCTTCGCTGATTCGACCTTCAATGCGAGCG
>JAJZII010000045.1 GCA_021810685.1 Microcaldota archaeon | reverse complement strand
CTAGGAGTTCACCGCCGAGGAGCAGGCCAGAGCAGAGCGCACCGCGAAGCCGAAGATGAAGCTGGAAGGTGTGATAGAGGGCGTGTTCGCCGCAAGGTTCCCGCCTGAGCCTAGCGGCTACATGCACATAGGTCACACAAAGCAGCTGTTCCTGAGCCAGGAGTTCTCGAGGATATACAAGGGCAAGCTGTTCCTGTATTTCGACGACACGAATCCAAAGAAGGAGAAGCAGGAGTTCGTCGACGCGTATAAGAAGGACCTATCGTGGCTCGGAGTCGCATTCGACGAGGAATACTATGCCAGCGACGGCATAGAGAAAGTCTACGACCTGTGCAGACAGCTCATTGCGACAGGCAACGCATACGCGTGCAGCTGCACGCCAGATACAATAAAGAAGAACAGGTTCTCGGGCACAGCATGCGAGCACAGGGAGCTGCCAGCCAAGCAAAACATCGAACTGTTCGATCAGATGATCGCCGGCAAGTACGACGAGGACCAAATAATAATCAGGCTCAAAGGCGACATGGCTTCGCAGAACACGACGATGCGCGACCCTACAATAATGAGGGTCGTGAAGGTGCAGCACTACAGGCAGGGGCATAAGTACGTGGTATGGCCGACGTACTTCCTGAACACCCCAATTATGGACTCGCTGCATGGCGTAACTGACGTGCTGCGCAGCAAGGAGTATGAGCAATCAGAAGAGATGTACGAGCACGTTCTCAAGTCTCTCCAGATGCGGGTCCCGCGCCTGCATGCGTTCTCCCGCCTCCGCGTCTTGAACAACGTGACGCAGAAGAGGGAGATACGCGCAATGATAGACGACGGCACGCTTACGGGCTTCGATGACCCGAGGCTCATAACTATAACGGCGCTGAGGAGGCGGGGCATAACGCCTCAGGCGATACGCGAGTTCGTGCTCAAATCAGGGATGAGCAAGATGGACACCTCGGTAGACCTGACTGCGCTGTTTGCGGAGAACAAGAAGGTGATAGACCCGACGTCAAAACGCCTCTTCTTCGTCCATGATCCTGTGAAGGTGACCGTTGCCGGCGACCTTCCCAAGAGCGTGGAGCTGCCGCTCCACCCGACCGACGCAAAGCTCGGCTCCAGAAAATATACGCTCGGTAAGGAATTCTACATAAGCGCAGCTGACGCGCAGGACCTGAAGGCTGGCAGCATCCTCCGCCTAAAGAACCTCGCAGCCATAAAGGTGCTCAGTGCAGCCGAAGACGGGATAGGTGCGGAGGTCTCATCTTCCAGCTCTGGCGCGCAGGTGGTGCAGTGGGTGCCAGCCGACTCGTTCGTGCAGTGCAAGGTGACAATGCCTATGGATCTCCTGGGTAAGGATGGCAAGCTGAACAAGGACAGCCTGAAGGCCGCCGATGGCTATGCCGAGAGCTATGTGTCGTCACTTCGAGAGCACGAGACCGTTCAGTTCGAGCGTTTCGGCTTCTGCATACTGGACAGGAAGGAGCCTCTAGAATTCATATTCATATCAAAATAATGTTGCAGCGTCGTAGTTCACCGCTTCCTTCTCGAGCGCCTCTACCGCGCTGCCGCCAATGTGCTTCTTCAGCGCCCGCACGAGCTTAAGTGCGGCCTTCGAGTCGTGTGCCTTGAGCAAGGCGAGCGCCATGTAATAGAAGGCGTTGACCGACCACAAATCTGGCTTCATAAGCCTTTCTGCATCCGCAGCAAGCTCACCGAACCTGCCCGAGGCAGAGTCAAATACCATCTTCGCATATGCGTGCAGGTAGTGGCTGCCGCTGCCCGCAAGCCCGTCGAGCATCGATTCCGCAGCCCTGAGGTTGCCCAGCTTTATGTGTGCCAGGAACGCCATATACATGGTGGCGGGCGAACTCTCCTTTACCAGTGCAGCAGTGTACGCGTTCAGTGACTTGTTGAACAGGAGCCTAGCACGGGCAGCGCGCCTGGCAGCCTCATCCCGATGGAGCGTATTCTCTTCCATAAAGCCCTCCCTGGCATAACTTATAAGTGAGACCTCGTGGTTGGAGCATGCGTTGCACACCAGGCCCTCGGCATAGAGCAGCGCAGGGTCACCGTACTTTGCGTAGAGCGCTTCGTATGAAGCCATGGCGTCGTCATACTTGTATGCGGCCAACTGCGTTTTGATTGTGCCAATAGCCTCTACCATGTCAGCGGAGCGTCTGGCCAGCGCATCCCCATCCCGCGAGATCGCGCTCTCACAGGAGTGGCATATCGCCAGGTTGCCCAGTGTGGGAGTCAAGGCGCCGCAGTACTGGCACATCACAACCACGCCGGAGCCTGCGACCTTGTCTAGCATGGCTGCGAGGCGTTCTGCGTTCATCTCCACCACTACGCATTCGTGTCAAAGCTTTTTAAGCACTGCGAACAGGTGCAGTTCGTCGTAGGGTTCTATCTGCACAGTTTCGACGAGCTCGAACGTGCCATCTAAGCTCCCGAGCTCCCTGTTGAAGACCTTCTCGGGATCCATGCCCACGTCGACGCTCTGCGACTTTATCACGAAATAGGCGTAGCCTCCTTTCTTGAGGAACCTTGCATTGGTGAGCAGTATCTGTGCCTGTTCCCTGGCAGACACGTCCTGGTATATCGCGTCGCACTCACTTACGATGCTTGCGTAGCCTTCGGTGTGCATCGCGTCCCCCAGTATAGGCAGCATGTTCGGCCTCTTCTCGCAGACGTTTATCAGCTCGCGCATGTTGCGCTCCGAGAGCTCAACGCAATAGACGACACCGTCCTTGCCGACGATGTCACTGACGTGGCTGGCCGTGGTGCCTGTCGCCGCGCCGAGGTACAGGACGCTGCCTCCTCCTCCTATTCTCATTGTCTTCAGGCCATTGAGCAGCGCTGCCGAGAGCTTGCTCCTGTACGGGTTCCAGAGTCGGTACTCGATGCTCCCGCGCACTATGAGCTCCTCGCCGTAGACCTTATAACCCCTGGCCAGGTTGGCGGTGGCGAGTTTTCCATCTACTCTATACACGCCGTCAAAAAGCTCTTTTACGCCGTCACTTTCCATGAAACCAGCATGAGGATTAGACAGGTCGCCCTATAAAAGACTAGTGTAGTTTGTTCATGCACTGTTCAGTGGCTGTTCAGCTTTGCCCATGCGTATCCTATCAGGCTCCTGACAAAGGTCTCCTTGTCCGATATCTTGCCGTTCTCCTCGAAGACGTGTGCTCCCTCATCCTCAAGCGACCTTCGTTCGTCGTCGCTGAGGATCTCACCCAAGTCTGCAGAAACCACCCTCGCAGCGCCTACCTTCGTGCTAAGGTATGTTATGCTTGCATTCTTCGGCGGGTTCTTCCTCCTTGTGGATATGAAGAGAGCTTCGAGGAGGTCCCGAGCCGACCTCTTGTACAGCGTCGAGGCTTCGGTGTAATTCCTGGTGCGTGCGTTCATCTTTGCCCTTTCGAAGTCCTTCACAGCCCTCTGGAACAGTCCTCTCACATCCATCATCCACGCCAGTAATAAAATCCAAACTATCTTTAAATAGTTTCTCGCTCAAAGCTGATTAACAAGATAAAAAAATGGGTAAAGATGGTAGAGAACATCGTCATAAGCAGGTTCCTGATGGACGTGATGCCGATAGCCTCGAGCGCTTCCAGCGAGGATGACACGGTAAAACGTTTCACCGAAATAGTGAGGAGTATCTTCGGCATAGACCGCGCCAGTGTGAGCTTGCTACAGCAGAATAAGCAAGGCGAAAACGGCATAACCGAATACCTGATCAATACCCGCAAGGCGTATGTCGACAACCAGCTGAGCGAGTATTCTGCGTTTCCCGAGCTGATAAGCTACAGGAACCAGGGTTTCCTAAGCGGCGCCTTCCTGCCCATAATAGCTCACGGCAAGGTTCTGGCAGTTCTCGAGCTCCTCTCGAGCGCGGAGAATAAGTTTTCTGACGACCTGGTCGGCAGCGTCGCGTTCGGCGCAGCGTTCATAGGATTCTCGCTCGCGTACAAGGTCGAGGCCGGAAGGAACGTAAAACTCGCGGGCTACTTCGACTCCGCCTTCGGCTCTAGCATCCCGCAGTTCCTAGTGTCATCAAACGGCTCTATAGTCAAGGCGAACAAAGCGGCCATGCGCAGGTTCTCCGCGCTTTCCGGCTCAGAGACGCGGATAGCAGGCGTCATAGGAAGGGACTTTGCGGCCCTTACCAAACTGGTGAACGGCAAGTCCGAGATGGCAAGGGTCGGGGCGCCAAACGACCCTATGCTGGTGCGCATATCCTCGTCGAAGGTCAGCGAGACGCTGCTGCACGTCGTGGCAGAGGACGTCACGTACGCCGCGTACTTCGAAGCCATCGCGAGCGCGCTGAAACCAAACGGCGAGGTCATGCTCGCGCTCCTCGGCGATGACCTTACGATAAACAAGGTGTATGGTGGCATGGGAAGTCAGTTCTCTGCAGCTATATCCGCGCTCCAGGGCAGGAAACTTTCCGCCGTGCTCGGCAGCAAGGGACAGGAGATGAAGCCTGCGGGCGAAGCGAAGCCTGGTACTGTCCTCGCAGGCACAGCAGACCTAATGCTGCCCGACGGGCTGGCTGTGCGCGTGCGCTATGCGCTCGATTACTCACCGGCAGGCCCGATGTTCATAGCTTCGAGCGCCAACCTCGAGAAATACGTGTCGGGCCTGAAGAGCGATCTTGACGACTTCATAAACGCCACGTCAGACATAGTTATGACTGTGGACGAGTCCGGCTACATCACTGACTGCAACCTGTCTGTCGAGCACGTTCTCGGGTACCCAAAGGAGGAGCTCGTTGGCAAGAGTATAAGGAACCTCTATCCTGACACTTCCATACTCGACCGCGACATAGCATACGGTCGTACCGGAGGCAACATAGA
>JAJZII010000044.1 GCA_021810685.1 Microcaldota archaeon | reverse complement strand
TTACAGCGCTACCGCTCTGTTTGTCATCGTCCATTCCCTCCACCTCATTAATATCAGTCTGCGTAGACTATGCGGTAGATGCCCTTGTCTACCTCAATCATCTTGACTGGCCTGCTGTCATTAGCGGTCATGCCCCTTCTTGTCTTCTTCCTGAACCGCCCGAACATCGCACCACCACACTTACTTATTATCGCGCCGTGCAACATATAAATAGATTGCGAAAAATGAAATTATAGGCACTAAAATTTATCATTTTGGGCCCGTAGCTATCGGTGGATATTTCTCTACAAGTAGGTATTTAATATATGGCAGCGACTAACAGTTTATGGAAATTAGCTTGCTCTCGCGCAAGATACTGCGCGATCTCTGCACCAATTCAAGGTCCACTGTGACAGAGCTTGCAGCCAAGTATGGCATAACGAGAAAGATGGTCAGGAGCAGGATAACTGCATTGGAGAAGGAGTTCGGACTCAAATACACGCTCGAGCTCGATTATGAGAAGCTTGGGTTCCTTCCGCTTCACATAGTTAAGATTAGATTTTTGAGGAGAGTCAGGATAGAGGACTTGAGGAGTGCGTTCGCTAACGACAGGCTAGTGCAGTTTGCTGCGACTACTAAGGGCGATTTCGAAATGCTGGTATTCATTCTTGCAAAGGGGTCTAAAGAGTACTTTCTGTGGGAGACTACGCTTTGGGAAAGCTTAGCGAGGTATGGAATAGGCACCACCTCTTCGGAAGTCACGGTGGCACACTTGGGTTTCGTTCCGGTAAACCAGAAATCTATAATGGCCTCTGACGTAGGCGACATATACAAACGGATGCTGGCCGTGCTCAACGAAAACTCAAGGATTACTATGCGCGAATTGGGAAAACGCGTCGGGATAAGCGACGGGCTGGCAAAGTACCACCTCCGAAAGCTCGACGAGACAGGCATAGTGAAGCGCTATACTACAATAGTTACAAAACCTACGATGCAGTACAATATAGTGTACTTTATGAACTACACAATAAGGGAGAATGTTCTGGCTAGGGTGCGAAATGAGAGGCGCACCATGTACTGGACAGAACCGAAGGAATTCCCTCTTTTGAGCGAATTCCAGATGATGTTCTCGACAACGGGCGGTGAAGTCTCGTTCACATGGGCCACGTATAACGATTACAACGATGGCATGAAACGCAGTGTGAGAACCCACGAGCGCATCTACAAGGTGGATTCGCCAGTGGCACAGTGCGCGAGAATAGAAAATGTGGTTGTGGGTCTGATGCCACTGCGCAATTTGGATCAGAAGGAGAACTACGACTTGACGTTGGGCGGACTTGGGGTGTGACTCTTAGTCATGCAGTCATGGAGCCCGCTTAAGTATGCTTCGATGTCCCTGGAGTTTCCAACGGCCATTACGACAAGATCCTCGTCTTCGTTGCCAATTATGGATTTTATAAATTCCAGCTCATCGCGTCTTGCTTTATTGTCGCCCTTGTTTGTCAGGAGCAGGCACCTGTTGTTCTTGCTGCTGAATGCACGGGCTTCTTTTAGATATCGTTCCAAAGTTGTGTAGTTGTTGGGTTTCTTTACGAAGGCGACTACCCTGCCATTGGCTTTTATGTAATTGTATACGATGCTGTTTTTCGTATTCGCAAAAGCGCTTGTGACATCGAACAGGTCTGGCATGCCGCGGGCCTTCGCTATTTTTGACGCATAATTGCTGGATTTAGGAGCTAGACGCTGTATCAACAGACCTACGGCCACGCTGGACGCTATAAGGAGATAGGCGGGCGATATCGCCTGGCCGAGAAGCCAGTAGTCGAGTAGTATTGTCAGGAACGGAACCAGGATTACAAGGTTCGCGGTAATCTCTATTTTTATTGTTCTGATTGCTGCCGTGAACATGAACGTCAGAAAGATGTTCTGGACAAGCCCAATAAATGTTATGACGGCGACATCCATTGCGCTGACGCTTGAGAACAGGTGGATTCCCGCAAAAGGCAGGAATAGCACGATTGCTGCAAGCGTAAACAGGTTGTAGAGGAACAGGGAGCTTGTTATCTCGTATTTGTAGCCCCGCTGGAATGCACTTGCAACGGCGTCCATTGCGGCGCCGAACAGCACAAGAGCAGCGAATGGCAGCATAGACAGAGGTACGCTGAACACGGTGCCGCTGAAGAAGGCGGCTGCCATACCGGCAAAGCCTATCGCGACAGCTACGGCGCCGTATTTGGTTATGCGTTCGTGTAGAAGGAATGGGGCTGCAAGAACCAGCATGAGAGGCCATGACCGGTATACAACTGCCAGTAGCGCGGCGCTTATGAAGTGCGTGGTGTACGCAAATATGAGCATCAGTGCTGCGTATGTAGCCCCGACGAAAACAAACTGGAATAGGCTTTTGCCCTTGAGCTGCTCTGGAAGGTTGGTCTGTGTCCCTTTTGCGAGCATAAGAATGAGCGAGCCGGCCGTCCCTATCAGAGCTGCGAAGAAGGCAAGCTGCACAGGATTCGTGTTGTTTGCCAGCGAGTAAGCTAGCGGCATCACGCTGGACACCAGTATCGCTAGGGCGAGCGACGTGTATCCGAACGACTTTACGTTCATCGTAGCGGATGGGGCCATCGGGCTTAAATTGCTTGCCAAAATTGAAAAAAAGTTAGTTTTATGCTTCCAGTTTGGGCAAGCTAACCCAGGTATACATTGGTGGCGTTGAGCACGCCGGAAGCCCCGGCATGTAGCCCGTTCACAGTATAGTTCATGGCCAGTATGTAGCTCGTCTCGGCACTCGCCAGGGTGACGTAGCTATTTGAGCACGTGACGTTCTCGGTCACGCTTGCCCCAGGAGCGAGAGTGGCATTTACAGTCTCGTTCTGCCTTGCACCTGTGAGGTAGCACGCGAGGGTGTTGATTCTGATCCGCGAGCCCAGGCCGTTGCTTATGTTTATCCGCGCGGCGCTGGTCGTGCTGTTGAACGACAGCACCGAGCACCCTATCGACACGTTGCCGAAGGAGCAGCTGTTCCTGAAGGCAGGCTGCCAGCGCGCCGACGTCTCATTTATGCCGAGCTTGCTTATCAGCGAGCCGGCGTTGAAGTGCGCCGCTACGGTGTAGGGGCTGTTGACGAAGGAGTACACGCTTGCAGTGTAATCGCTCATTAGGTCTGTGCTCATGACCACAGACTCGTTACTGTATCCGTTCTGCACCGCTGGCACGTAGACCGAGCACATCGATGTGTTGGTCGCATTGTTTGTGTAGACGAGCCCGCGGCACGTGTTGTTTGCTGGGGGAGTAGCAGCGTGGTGGCTCTCAAGAGATGTGGCGAAGTCGCCGTATGCGTTCTGGAAGAAGTTTATCGAGGCGATCGAGTTGGCTGAGACGTTGTAGTCTATGCCGACGCCTTCCGAAGATGAATTTACGTATACGAAGTTTCCCCCATACGCACCAAGGCCACTCGCAGCCAGGGCCGCAGACGTATAGTTGGCTAGTATAGGAGTGTATGCAGAGCCAGCCACGGTGATACAGGTTCCTGGAAGTGAGTCGTTGTAGTATTCTAGGAGCTTGGTCCAGCCGTTTGCGCTGAAGGCGCAGATGCTTGTCCGGTTGTCCACGCGGCTGTAGTAGGCAGTGGCGTTCGCGATGTTAGTGGCTGATGCGCCGAAGGGATATGTGGCCAGCAGTGTGCCTATGCTCGTAGCGTTGAGCGTGCCCTGTATCCAGAGGCCGTAGGCAGAGGTGCCATTCATGTATGTGGACGAAACGCCGTTCACCAGGTTTACGGCGCCGGAGCTCACCAGGTCAACCAGCAGCATCGACATGACACTCGGTGTCTGACCAAGATAAGGCACGAACGCGCTGACATTGTAGGCTCTAGCCAGGACAACGGCCAGAGCCGCACCCTTGCCGAAGAGCGTGAAGCTGTGCGTGTCTGCAATCCCGTTGTTTGGCACGAACGTGTAGAGGTCGGGAGTCTGCGGCGCGCTCACGGTGTACGAGAGGGTGCCCGTCGCGGCGGACCTGTTCGTTAAGGTGAGGAGGTCGCCTGGATCAGCAACAGCGTCGAACTCGTAGGTGCCGTTGCTCTGGAAGACGTAGGTACCGTTGATCGTGGCGCTCTCGTGTGCCGGGATTGATACCTTGTATGACTTGAAGATTGAGTTGTTTAGGTAGATGCTAAGAGGCATGTCGCTTATCGCCTGGCCTGTGTTGTCCACCGTTACCCTGAAGTAAACTGGCTGGTACGGGTAGAGCGCGGTGCCACTTATGCCTACTGGCTGCATGCTTACGTGCACGCTGTATGAGGCTGCTGGCCTCAGCAGCACGGCCGCCGCAAAAACCACTATCGCAGCCACTACAGCTATGCCCACATATACCAGTGCGTCTGTCCTCGATATCATCATATAACCTTGATATTTATCTTGCGCCGATTGCGGTGTCGGATTGAACGTCAGTGCTGGTGCCTTCCCTTAAGCTCCTTTATCACTGTCGCAATCTTGTCGCGTATAGGCTCCAGCTCCGTGCTGAAGTAGCCGTCTATCCATGCCCCTTCATCATAGCGCTCGCCCTGACCAACAGTCGCGAACGAGTACCTGCCCTTTGCGTGCGTGAGTATGCTGGCGTTCTTGAGCTGCAGCAGGTGATAGCGTAGTGTCTTTTCGTTCATCTCGCCCCACGCGCCGTTTATGTATGAGGCCAGTTCCTCGACTGTCGGATCCTGCTTCAGGGTGAACTGGTAGTAGAGCATCGCATCGAGCACGCCCAGGGCGCTCAGCCGCGTCTCTCCAGGGTTGATTATGCCGAGCGCGAGCGCGAGCCATCTCACCATGGACCGGCGAGTCTCAGTGACCTCTTTCGTGAGGCGGAGGTTCCTCAGGGTCACCTCGCCCTCTATCAGCTTCGCCTCGTTCAATTCCGTAACAAAACGCCTCTTGTTGACGCAGCATGTTGCTTGGGCCATAAAAGTATAT
>JAJZII010000043.1 GCA_021810685.1 Microcaldota archaeon | reverse complement strand
CACTACTTTGCAGCGGCAGGAGACTTCTCCAATTCATGTTCTGATGTGAGGAAACAGTAATCACCGCAACTTATATAAAACATGAAAGCAGATATTGGTCTTGTAACGGTTTTCCGTCTATGCCGCTGTGGTACGATGTCAGCTTCAAACATCAGGCTCGTTGTCCTTGCCGCGATTTTGCCCATGCTTATCCTTGTGGGCCAGGCGGGAGCGCTCACTGCCGTGCTCAGCGGCAGCTGCACCCCCGGAGTTTCAGGGCAGGCGCAGTACGTTAATTTCTCAATATACGATTCGGGGAATGCATCCGTTACAAACATGGTGCTGGATCCCAATTTCGTGGACCTCAACATGACAGGAGCGAACAGCATAAGCCTCGTCGCACCTGGCAACAACTATTCGGTAAAGCTGTACGTCAATGGAACTGCAATGCCCGGCTCATACGCTGGCGCCATAATAGCAAGATACACCCAGGGGCCGTCGGTGTTTTTTGCGACCTTCCCGTGCCTTGCCAGCTTTGGCAGCCATGGCCCCTCACAGGTCAACACCGTGACCACGGTTAAGGGCAACAGGATAACCGGCGAGGCTTTCAACATAGGCAGCACGCCTCTCAACGTCAGCGTCTACCTGTTTGTGCCTCCCGAGTTCAGCGTTTCCCCCAGCATGGAGAATTTCACAATAAGGCCGGATTCGGAAAAAACCTTCAACTTCACGTACTCAAAGCCCAACGAGAGCGACATAAACACGTCGTTCGCACTGGGCTCCTCGTACACATACAAGGGCGTGCACTACGCAGCGCTCTCTGGTCTTCCTATCAATCTATACAGGGGCGCCACAGGGATAAACATTGACCTTCTTGTCCTCTATGTGAGTAGCGGGATAATAGCTGCGCTGGTCGCGCTCATAGCATACTCCGTGCTTTCGAAGCGGAGGCGCAGAAGGAATGGCGGTGGTGCGTGAATGCGTTCAAGGCGTCCAGAAGTGAGCATCATAATACCCACTCTCAACGAAAAGCGCAACATAGGCGAGGTGCTGCACAGCGTAAAGCGCGTCCTGAAAGACTACAGCTATGAAATAATAGTAGTTGACAAGCACTCGCCCGACGGCACCGCCAGCATAGCCCGCAGCCTGGGCGCAAGGGTCATGTACGACGACCTTGGCAAGGGCTCCGCGCTGGTCAAGGGCATGAAAAGCGCGAGGGGCAGGGTCATAGTGTCAATGGATGCGGATCTGTCAAACAATCCGTCCGAGCTCAGGCTACTTATATCAGGTATACAGATAGGCTACGACGTCTGCATGGGTTCGCGCTTTCTTACCGGGGGAGGATCGGACGACATGCCCCTATTCAGGAAGTTCGGCAACAAGGTTTTCGTGTCGCTAGTAAACCTTCTATACGGCTCGAAGTACACGGACATGTGCTATGGGTACAGGAGCTTCTCCCGCAGGGCTGTCAGGAAGCTAAACCTCCGCGAGAAGGGCTTCGGAATAGAGACAGAGATAAACATAAAGACACAGAAGGCTGGCCTAAAGGCGATGGAGGTGCCGAGCTATGAGAAGAAGCGCGGTTCCGGCGAGGCCAAGCTCAGGTCGTTCTCCGATGGGTACAGGATACTTAAGACGATATTCAGGAACATGTTCAGCTAGCGTTAACCCCTACAACCCTGTAGAATGAGTACGTCTGGCCAGTCTGGTTGTATGTCGCGTTCGCTATCGTGCTCAGGATGAAGTCGCTTTTTGCATAGGTGCATATGTTGTTTGGCGTGTAGCACCAATAGCCGTAATCCACCACGAGGCAGCTGTACTCCTTTGAGAATGTGCCATACTGCTGCCTGTCGTAAAGGTATCCGAGCTGCGCTGCAGTCCTGTTGTTTATGTTGAACAGGGTCGGGTCGTAGCTGAACACCAGGCAGGAAGAGGGTATAAGATGCGACTCGTTGTACACGAAACCCTCATAGAACCTTGCGTTGCCAGCTTGAGGCAGGTTGTTGGGCGCCACAGCCACATACTGCAGCTGATTGTAGAAACCGTACAGTATTATCGCCACCAGTATCACGGCAGCCGCGTACATGATGAGACCGCCATGCGTTTTTCCGGCGTGCACCGCTTCTGCTGCTGACGGCATTTCCTCCTCTGCATGCGAAGGCTCAACTGCGCCTGCTTCCGCTTCTTTCTGCATCCCTGCCAATGTTTCCTCAGCAGCAGGCAAAGTTTGCGGCTTCTCCTCTTCAGCATTTGCATTGGTCAGGTTGTTTTCAAAATCAGCATGTTCTGGCGCAGCGCCCTCGGGCAAACCTGGCGAAGCATTATTCCCCTCAGTGCCCGGAGCCGCTTCCCTCTGTTCCTGGGCTGTGACTTCTGCAGTTCCGCTTCCAGCTGCTGCCGATCCGCCGCCGCCGTCCGCCAGCACTGCCCTATCTTCATCCATGGTGACCCACCCTTGCAGCTTCAATCACCTTTGAAGCTCCATAGCCTCCAAGTATGCTTGCCTGCGCGATGAGGCTTAGCATGAATCTCCAGTCAACCCCGTACGTGACGCTTCCGGCATAGAACGACGTGTAAAGAAGGAAGAACACAAGGAACCATCCTCCCACCGCCAGGAGCAGGCGCCTGTCGTACACCGCCATCAGCGCAGCCCCCAATATTCCCAGCGCAGTAAATGCGAAAGGCTGCACTATGTACTCCTTGTCGAATGCGCCAATCCAGAACTCCAGGTTGGAGCATATGTTCGCATCGAATTCAACAAGCCCTATCTTTCCGTTCGCAACTACCGTGCTGTTCGCCGATCCCGGCGCCGCGCAGCTTTCCTGGATATACGCTCCCTGATAACCATACGAGCCGCTCACCTGCTCGTGCACTGTGTACACAGCTTCCGGAGAAACCGCAAGAACGAAGAGGAGCAGTATGACGAGGAACCTGGTGTCCATCAGGTGTTCCCTCAGCTTTCTGAAATTCACTGCCAGAGACTTCCTTAAGCTGCTCTCGTCAAGCACCAGGAATATAGCAGGTATGACTATGATGTATGCCAGCGCGTCAACCTTCATGTAAGTCAGCATCGCAAGCGAGAACGCCGATGCAGCAAGAGTAATGGCTGTCTTCCTTCTCATAAAGACCAGCATGCAGAACAGCGCGATGAGCGAATAGGCAAGCATCGGCATGTCTGACGTTGTCGGCCTCGCCCATGCGAGCAGCGCAGGAGAGAGAGCCATGAGCAGCTCGGCGAACGCCGATGCAGTGAAATCCTTTGTCATTACGAGCGCCACGAGGAACGTCATCAGCACGGCAAGCCCTCCAAGGAAGAACTCCGTGTCGTAAGCCGAGCCGCTGTTTACCCCTCCTATGATGAATGCGATTGCTATGTTGAACGACGTGCCTATCGGTTCGTGGTATATCTGCCCGGAATAGCACGTTGAAGGAGATCCGTAGTTGCACATCCACGCCTGCCCAGTGTGCATGAGGTCCAGCGCCCCCGCCTGGTATATTGCGTCGTCGAAGAAGAGCTGCTGCGTCGGAACCACGAACGCTGCTTCCGCAACGACGAAAATCGCGAGTATGCCTATTGCAATGGCGAGCTTTCTGGCGTCCAGGCCGGAATCGCGGAGCACCGCGGCGAAATGCCTCCTCCCTATCGCAATCGAGGCGATTGTTGCCACGAATGCAAGCGCAAGTCCTAAAGTGAAAAGGTATTCCTCCAAGCCTGCAAGGCTCATTTCAGACCACTCCTGTTCTCCACAAAATAGTTTCCGACGAACATGTATCTCGTCTTCGTCTCCCTCATCGTAGCTATCGCGTCTGCGGGAGACATAACTATGGGTTTTCCGTGGATGTTGAAGCTTGTGTTAAGCACAAGCCCCGCTCCCGTCTTGCCTCTGCCGAGCCTCTCGAGTAGCTTCATGTACCTCGGGTTTTCTCCAGCAACCATCTGCGGCCTGGCTGTGCCGTCTATCTGCACCACGGATTTGGTCAGGGGTCTTGCATCATCCCTGACCTTGTACGCCATCGTCATGAATTTGTCCGCTCCTTTGCTGTCGTACTCGAGCAGGCGCGGGGCTTCGCTCTCAAGCATCGACGGCGCAAAAGGCTGGAACCACTCGCGCTTCTTGACATACAAGTTCAGCCTGTCCTTCACGCCGTCCGAATCGCTTCTTGCCAGTATGCTCCTGTTGCCAAGCGCCCTAGGCCCATATTCCATCCTGCCCTGGAACCAGAAGATGTACTTGTCAGAGCCTATCAGCTCTGCGGCATGCCCTTCAGGATCAGAGTCCTCGCTGAACAGTATTCCTTTCGTGCCCTTCAGCTCCTTCTCAATTGTTTCATGGTCGTACTCCGGGCCGAGGTATGCGCTGAACTTGTACTTGGACCTTCCTGTCATCAGGTAGTTGGTCTGAAGCGCGGCTCCCAGGGCTATGCCCCCGTCGCCCATGTGCGGGAATATGTACCAGTGCTCTAGCGCGTCGAGGTTCCTTATCTCCATGTTCGCCTTTATGTTTGACATGACCCCTCCTGCAAATACCACGTCCTTGAAGCCGTACTTGTCTATAAGGTTGCTTGCAAGCTTGGACACAACCCTCTCCATCATCTGCTGCGCCATGTAGGCAACCTGCTCCCTGGGCATCTGCCAGGCTATCTTTTGAATGAGCTTGAACTGTCTGAGTGGGCTGTATTTTGCAGTCAGCTTCGTGCCCTCAAGCACGAAGAAGTCCTTGAACTTGTTCTCTTCAAACGGGAATGGGTATGAGTAGTCGGCCATTGCCATCACCTTGCCCTCATCCTCCAGCTCCCTGAATCCTAGTATGTTTGTTATCTGCTCAAAGAATATGCCTGCCGAATCCCTCGCCCTTATACTCATAAGCCGCTCTATCTTGCCATTTTCTAACGAGCTTACCGAGCCCGAGAGCCCGTCGCCGAGCCCGTCGAGCGTCAAAACCATCGCCCTGTCGAACTGCGATGTGAACGCGGCTGTCGCGGCATGCGCTGCATGATGCTCCACAATGTGCAGCCTGAA
>JAJZII010000002.1 GCA_021810685.1 Microcaldota archaeon | reverse complement strand
CCGGCCCTGATCGCTACGCCCTCGCTGTCGAAGATGGTGGCGACATCGTGAGGATGCGCCCCCTTTATGTTGAATGATATTATTCCTCCCCTGTTCTTTATGTCCTTCTTGCCAGGCCCATACACCTTCACATCTTTCACTTCTGCGAGTCTGTCAAACGCGTGTCTGAGCAGGGCCTCCTCGTGCCTACGCACATTGTCCAGCCCTATCCCCTTCAGGTACTCCACAGCGGCGCCAAAGCCTATACCTCCCTCGATGTTTGGAGTTCCTGCCTCAAACTTCCATGGCAGCTCGTTCCAGGTGGAGCTGTCAAAATCGACGCTGCGTATCATGTCACCTCCGCCGTACACGGGCGGCATCGCCTCGAGGAGTGCCTCCTTGCCGTAAAGTATCCCTATGCCGGATGGGCCGAGCATCTTGTGGCTTGAGAACACGAAGAAGTCGCAATCAAGATCAGACACGTCAACCAGGAAGTGTGGTGCCGATTGCGCGCCGTCCACAAGCACAGTTGTGCCGTATGAATGCGCGAGGCGCGTTATTCTCTTTATGTCATTTATGGAGCCCAGCACGTTCGACTCGTGTGTTATGGCGAGCATCTTCGGGCGCTTCTCCAGCCTCTCCTTTAGGTTGTCCATGTCTATGAAGTTGTTGTCTTCCGTGAGTGCCACGTACTCCAGCGCGGCGCCCTTGCGCTTCGAGAGCAGCTGCCACGGCACGATGTTGCTGTGGTGCTCCATCGGAGTGAGAAGTATGGTGTCTCCTCTGGAGATGTTCGTCTCCCCCCAGGATAGGGCAACGGTATTTATCGCCTCGGTCGTGTTCCTGCAGTACACCAGGCTTCTGTAGGACTTTGCATTGATCAGCTTGGCCGCGAGCTTTTTGGAGTCGGTGTACATCTCCGTAGACTTCTCGGATAGAGTGTACAGGCCGCGGTGAATGTTGGAGTTGTAGTTTCTGTAGTATTCCGATACTGTGTCTATCACGGCGTTCGGCTTCTGCGAAGTCGCGGCGCTGTCAAGGTACACTAGAGGCCGGCCGTGCACCTTAACCCTGAGTATCGGGAAGTCCTTCCTTATCTCGTGTACGTCTATGTCCGTCATGCCGACACCGTTCACATCTCGTATCCGTTCTTCTCTATCTCGCTTATCAGCGAGCTGCCTCCCTCGCGAACTATCCTGCCCTCCTTCATCACGTGCACGTGGGATGGAGTCATATAGTTCAGTATCCTGCTGTAGTGGGTTATGAGCAGCACACCCATGTTTGTGCTCTTCTGCAGAGCGTTCACGCGCTCGGCGACCACCCGGACAGCATCGACATCGAGCCCTGAGTCCGGCTCGTCGAGTATGGCCAGCTTGGGCTTGAGCACCGACATCTGCAGTATCTCCATCTTCTTCTTCTCGCCGCCAGAGAAGCCGTAATTGAGCGACCTGCCGATCAGCTCCTCCTTCATCTTAAGGTTCCCCGAAACAGACTTTATCTCGTTGACGAAGTCCTTGAATGGCACGTCGCCCCGTCCGACCGACGTCCGTGCCGAGTTAAGAAAATTCATCAGTCCGAGTCCTTCTATCTCTACCGGATCCTGAAACTCCAGGAATATGCCCTTGCGCGCCCGCTCATTCGCCTTGGTGCCTTTTAGGCTCTCCCCGTCCATGATGATGTCCCCCCTTGATACAGTAAACTGGGGGTGCCCCATTATGGTATTGGCGAGTGTGCTCTTGCCGGATCCGTTTGATCCCATGAGCACGTGCAGCTCCCCGTCCTTAACTGAGAGGTTTATCCCCTTGAGTATTTCCTTTCCATCAGCCTCCACATGAAGGTCTTTTACTTCGAATATCATGTTATCATCTTAAGCGTCATGCGCTGTCCGCAACCCAAACGTTCCTTGCGCTTACCTCTGGGATCGTTCCAGTCTCTCCGGTCTCAAACTTGTGAAGCAGCGTTGACATGGCAACCTCCTTTGCGGTCTGGTCAGCCATGCGCGATATGTACTTCGTTATGAACGCCGAGATCAGCAGGCCGCGGGCGCTGGGATCGTCAAGACCGCGGGAGTTCAGATAGAACAGTATCTCGCGGTCTATCGGGGCGGTTGAAGCGGAATGGGTTGCTTTGACATCGTTGCTGTAGTCTATCGCCATGTCCGGAAGGGCATCCATGTGCGCAAGCTCGTTTAGCAGCATGCCGCGCTCGGTTATCTTAGACGAAGCGCCCTTGGAACCATCCTCGACCTTTGCGTATCCCTTGAACACGCACCGGGATGTTCCGTCGAGTATGGCACCAGAGTCAAGGCTCGCGGTGGTTCTCTGCTTCATGTTTATTATGTCGGTGCCTATGTCGAACGCCTGCGAACCGGTGCCGAACACCAGTTCCGTTGAGTGGACGGAGCTGCCAGTCCCATTGGCGTGCAGCATCGTCTTCGACTTGGTTGCAGAGCCACCGCAGTACATGCCGTTGACGCTCACCCGGGCATCGTCAGACGCGACGGCCTTGCACATCGACAGGGACTTCGACTCCGCGGATTCGTTGTGCAGCGCGTTAAGCTCCACCCTTGCCCCTTTATCCGCCATGATTTCGTGCAGTGAAGAATGCAGCGCCCCGTTCCTTCCGGAAGACAGGTGGATTTCCGTAAGGGTTACGTTGGAGCGTTCGGACGCGTGGAGCAGAACTTGCGAGGACAGGCCCACGTCCCCTACAAAAAGCAGATTGATTGCTCCGGAGAATCCGCGCGGTGCGTCTATGGCTATCAGCCTAGAAGCATGCGTGTTGACGTATGCCGCGAGCTTGTCCTCACTGCTCTTGAACAGCTTGTTCTCAAGAAGCTCGGCGTATGCATCCTTAGGGTCGGCCACACGGACCATGCCATTGGAGCTTGCCGCTGAACCTTCTGTTATTATGGCGTCGAAGCGCATCTTCGTCCTGCTCTTGGCCATGCTGACTATCGGATCCGTGACGCTGCTGTCGGCAGCCGGGGCGATGCCAGCGGCCTTGTCGAGCGACAGGTCGAGGACGTAACGCGTGTACAACGGGTTCGACTCGTACGGGAGGGTCTTGTAATATGCCCTTGACTCTTCGATGAACTTTTCATAGGTCATTTGGATCACATGCGCCTGAATTCAGCCTATGCCGCAGCTTGTGTCAAGCTTTATGAGCCGCTTCAGTTCTAGCGAGTACTCAAGCGGCAGAACCTTCGTGAGGTCGTCTATGAAGCCCAGCACTATCATGGCTATTGCGTCATCCTCGGAGATGCCTCTCGACATGAGGTAGAATATCTCATCATCGCTTATCTTTCCTACCTTGGCCTCGTGGCTGATCATCGCGTCACTCCTGTTTATCTGGTTGTAAGGGAACGTGTTTGTCTTCGCGTACTGATCGAGCAGCAGCGCGTCGCATGAGACGTGGGCAGTTGAGTTTGCGGCGTTCTTAGCGACGTGCATCAACCCTCTGAACGAGGTGACTCCACTTCCTTTGGAGACGCTCTTCGAAACTATCTTGGAGACGGTGTTGGGCGCGAGATGGTATATCTTTCCTCCGGAATCCTGCACCTGCCCGTCACCGGCAATCGCAACCGAAAGCACCTCTCCGCGGGCGCGCTCCCCCATGAGGAATATCGATGGGTACTTCATGTTCACCTTGCTGCCTATGTTGGCATCGATCCATTCAACGCGCGCATCCTTTGCGGCGTGCGCCCGCTGCGTGACAAGGTTGTATATGTTCTTGGACCAGTTCTGTATCGTAACGTACCGGATGTGCGCCCCCTGCAGCGCGACGAGCTCCACCACCGCGGAATGCAGCGAGTCCTTCTTGTACACTGGCGCGGTGCAACCCTCGACGTAAGTCACGTCGGCACCCTCGTCCGCTATTATCAGGGTGCGCTCAAACTGTCCCGCATTCATCGCGTTTATCCTGAAGTATGCGTTGAGCGGCATAGGGACCTTGACGCCCTTAGGTATGTAGATGAAAGATCCTCCGCTCCATACGGCGGTGTTGAGCGCGGCGAACTTGTTGTCGGTAGGAGGTATTATTGTGCCCCAGTACTTCCTGAAAAGCTCGGGATACTTCTTAAGCGCGGTATCGGTATCCGTGAATATTATTCCCAGGCGCTCTAGCTCGGCGTTGACGTGTGAGTACATTACTCCGCTGTCAAACTGGGCCTCTGCGCCGGCGAAGAACTTCCGCTCGGCCTCTGGAACACCGAGCTTGTCGAAAGTGTCCTTTATTTCCTTTGGAACCTCGTCCCAGTTCTGCGTCTTGCCTTTGGACTTTGGCATGAGGTAGTAATAGTACTCGTCGAAGTTTATGCCACTGAGGTCAGCGCCCCATTTCGGCATTGGCTTGCTCTCAAAGACACGCAGGCCGGCGAGCCTCTTCTCAAGCATCCATTCCGGTTCGCCCTTCATTTCCGAGATCTTCCTCACCACGTCCTCGGACAGGCCGCGCGGGAATTCCTCGTACGCGACGTCCTTGCTGAAGCCGTACTTTTCGACGTACTCGTTCCTTTCTACTATCTCATCAAGCCCTTCGTTCACCATCTCGCGTCAACCCTCAAACCTCGGTTTTTGAGAACTTGCATCCGAACTCGTTCTCCTTCCTGCACACTCGGCATATGCTAGCGCTAACGTACTTACTGCCACCGGCAGATATCCTGCTTATGTACTCCTCGAGCGAGGCGAGGTCTATCGAGGCCTCTATCTCCTTTATCCTGACGGAGTACTTGCCCTTCAGGTACTTGCTCACGGCGGCCTGGGCCACTCCGAGGTGGCCTGCGATCTCCTCTTCCGTCATCTCGTACCTGCGCTTTAGCTCCCTGGCTATTGTAGAGCGTACTGCAGGCACTATCAGCCTCGAGGCGCGCGCGTATCCATTTATCATGCAAAAACATCTCCGATATAACTCAGTTATAATCAATCCCATGCAACGTTTATATACCTTTCACGAACCGGACGGAATTTGCGCGCGGCCCTGCCCGTCATTCCTCGTGCGGTATTACACCTTCGGACATGGTCGGAGGAGCCGCGGCTATCTCCAGCTCCTTTTCGGCTTCGATGTCGGCCTTTCTGCCCCCGGACCGCATCATCGCACTTATCGCAAGCGCCAGAGCGGCCATCCCAGCAGCGAATGCGAACGCTTCCCGGAATCCGGCAACAAGTGACGCCGTGGAGCCTGCCCCTGACACCGCATTGCTCCGTGTCGATGCAACGGTTAACAGCAATGCAAGCCCTATCGGCCCTCCCACCTGTATCGATGTGTTGAATAGTCCGGACGCCAATCCCTCCTCCCCCTTCCTTGCGCCTTCGAGTGCGATGATGCTTATTGCTGTCCACGCCAAACCGCAACCTGTTGACGCCACCGCCATTCCTGGAAGAAGCCCGTAAACGTATCCGCCGCTTATGGAGATGGTGGTCAGGACCGCAAACCCCAGCACGGCTATGGCAACGCCGGCCATCATGACGGACTTCGCGCCGAATCTCCTCACAAGCTTTTCAGAAAGCATGCCGGATGTTATTAGGAAGATGAAGGCCTCTGGAAGAAACATGAGACCTGCGACGAGCGGGGAGTAACCCAGCACCTGCTGCAGGAATATGGTCTGTATGAATATGAGCCCGCCCATCGTTGCGCTGACTATTAGCCCCGCCGAATTTGCCCCGAGGACCGTGTTCCTCCTTACAAACGCAAGCGGCACCAGGGGATTGCCGGAACGGCGCTCTATCGCAATGAACACCGCGAGTATGGCAAACGCCATCGCGAGAGGGGTTAGAGTTCCAGCGGAAAAGAGTCCGGAGGACTCCGCGACGACGAGCGCGTACACCAGCAGCATCAGCCCCGCGGTGAGCGACACCGCACCGGGAATGTCGAGATGCTTGTGCGCAGACACAGATGTGCTTTCTGGTATGTATCCGATAGCCGCGATGGAGGCGGCGATGCCTATCGGCACATTCACGAGCAGCACGGATCTCCACCCGAATGCGGCAGTCATGAATCCGCCGACCACCACGCCGGCGGCGAATCCGGAAGAGAGTATGGCGGATATTATGCTTAGGGCCTTGTTTCTTTCGCGTCCCTCCGGAAATATCTCCATTATTATGGACATGCTGGTGGCGGAGCCTATCGCTGCGCCTACTCCCTGCACGAGCCTCGCAATGACCAGCACGCCGAGCGAGGGGGCAAGGCCTCCGGACAGTGATGCTAGGGAGAACAGGAGCAGGCCGCTCACGAAGAGCTTCTTCCTTCCGTATATGTCGCCCACCCTGCCCCCTAATATGAGCAATCCGGCATACGTAAGGCTGTACCCGGTAACTATCCACTGCAGCTGCGATAGCGGCACGGCGAACTGGTTCTCTATCGCGGGCAACGCTATCTGTATTATGCTGAAGTCTATCACAACCATGAACAACGAAGCCGAGAGCAGGGCTAGCACGAGCCACTTGTTTGTCTTGTTCGCTGTTGCTTCACGCTGCGCCATAGCCATTTCACACGCCGGCCACTTAAGACCAGACTGGCTGCTATTTGCATTGCCTGCTTTATAAACTTATAGGATGTCCTATACGCCGCTTGCGTACACGTGCTTTTTCCAAGAAACCCGCGCGGAAATGCCAGTTGGTTACGCACGTATTGCAGGAAGCGATGGCGCGAGGAAAAATCGTGTCATGGCAAGCCGATTTGTAGACAAAGCTTAAATAGGAGGCTTCCCGGAACTATTCACACACGGATGTAGCCATGGATGCTGAAACAGACCGCATGCCCATTTCCGGGACGTTTGGCCGAGCCGTGCTTCTTTTCCAGTCCGCTATAGCAGCGATAGTCTTGCTCGTTATAGCGTTGATAGGCACAGCATAACGAGCCCGCAATTCAAATCGGGTTTGTTGTGCCTTGTATATTGAACCCCTAGTGATAGGGTCGAGAATAAGGTATAAACATGAAAACAAGAATGAGAGAGCTCCGTGACGGAATGGCATCAGGCTACGCAAGGAACGCAGAGAGATTCGCACTTGGTGAGAAGCGCAGGATAGGCCCCGAACTGGAGTTCCCCGTGGTAAGTGTCGGGACCGGGAGAGCGAGCTCGCAGAAAGAGATAATGTCGGTTTTCAGCGAAATGACAAAGCTCCGCAGCGGGTGGGAGCTTGCGGACGATGGGACCTCGACAGGCAAAGTGGTCGATGGATACGGGATATCGGTGGGCACAGACATGGGCACCGGCACGATGGAAATATCGTTTCCGCCGGTCACCAAGCTGCGTGATGCCGAGATGCACGTGACAAGGATACTCAATGAAGTGAAGCCGGTCGCGGCTGGGCTGGGCCTCGCGGTGCTGGGATACGGAGTGCAGCCGGTGAGCGCGCCAGGCAATGACGTGATGATGCAGAAGGACAGGTACCACATGCTCGTCAAGCTTCTCGGACCGCAGGTTTATGCACACACGGTTACCGCGGCTAGCCAGGTGCACATGGAGGTCGGCATAGACGAGCTCCCTGGCGCAATAAACGCACTTAACGCCGCTTCTCCGGCGGTTATAGCACTCACGGCAAACTCGCTCGTGCGGGAGGGCGCGCCGGGCAAGAGCCACGACTCCAGAGTGCTCAGCTGGGACGAAGCGATGACCCGCGACTACGCGGTCAGGAGGATAGGCATACCGGACAGGATGTCGTGCTTCGAACAGTATTGGGAGATAATGATGGACTTTGCGCCGTTCATGACCAAGCGCTACGGGGAGTATCTGATGTTTGATGTGCAGAAAACGGGTACCATGCGCGAGTACATCGTGAGAGGCAGTGGCACCGTCTACTCGATAGACGGAAGGGCGATAGGCGTTTCTCCTGAAGAGATTGACGTGAAGATGCTGCAGGGTACGGTGTGGTGGGAGGCACGGGCCACGGGATACGGCACGGTGGAGTTCAGGACACCGTCGCTGCAGCCTTCGATAACGGACATACTGGCAGTCGACGCGATGGCTCTCGGACTGCTGGAGAACAGGGATGCGGTAATGGCAAGGATGAAGCGGTACACGCACGCTCAGTTGAGCGACGCGAGACGCGATGCGGCAATAAGGGGTTTCCGCGGCGAGCTTGCAGGAGAGCCGCTCGCGCTGGTTGCGAGAGACATGCTCGGGATTGCGGAAAGCGGACTCAGGAGCATCGGTGAGGATGCCGGATACCTTGAACCGTTGCTGGAGAGGCTGCGGGATGGCATGTCCCCTGCAGACAGGAGCGCGGAGATTCTGGAGTCAAAGGGTTTAAGAGCGTTCCTCAAGGATATACGCTTACGGACATGAGTTGATTCGTTGATAATCGACATACACACACATGTTGGCAGAGACAAGGACGGGACGACGCAAAGCGAGGCGCAGCTGGCAGGGAGCATGAAAACGAATGGCATTGGCGCTTCGGCGGTGTTCCCGTTCAACGAACCAGGAGACCTAGTAGAGGCCAGCCTCAGGCTGCTGAAGCACGGCGATGGCATCCTGCCGTTCCTAAGGTTCGACCCGAAGACCGTGCGTGCCTCGACCATACGCGAACTGCTGGAGGAGAACGACTTCTACGGGGTGAAGCTGCATCCGAGGAGCCAGGACTTCGATCCGCTTGATGCGAAGTACAGAAAGACGTATGATGCGATAGCCGCAAGCGGAAAGCCGTTGCTCATACACACAAGGATGGAGAAGCTAGAGAGCTCTGACCCCGAAAGGATAGTGATGCTGGGCTCACGCTTTCCCAGGCTGAACGTCATAATAGGGCACTTCGCGGGAATGTCAGGAAAGGCGCTTGCGGAGGTAGGCAGGAGGAAAAACCTCTACGTAGAAACCTCTGTTCTTTCCAGCAACGCCGTGATAGGCAGCATGGTGGAACGGATCGGCGCAGATAAGATACTGTTCGGATCCGACTGCACATACTCCGACCAGGAGATAGAGCTTTTGAAGATAAGGAAATCCGGAATCACGAAGCGCGAAATGGAGATGGTCCTGCACAGGAATGCGGCAGAGCTGTTGGACGTCTGACCGGCGGACGGCCATGAGATTCCCGGCTACTCTCCGGGCTCATCTCCTGTCCCCGCTGCCTCCTATGACACCGCGCTCCTTCCTGCTCTTCAGTTTGTCGAGATTGTGGCTTGCGGCTTCCCCGAGATCTATTCCGAACTCTGTGCTCAGCTGTGCGAGGTACCACAGCACGTCGCCGATCTCGCCCTCTATGTCCTCCTTGTCAACAGCCGCACCGTCTCGCGCTATCTTCTTTATCTTGTTTAGCAGCTCGCCGACCTCACCGGCAAGGCCCATGGAGGGGTAGAAGAACCTGCCCCTGAGCTCGTCAGGGTATATCGCGGTAGATTTCGCATTTTCCTGGTATTCGGAGAAGTCCATTGTAAAAACCCATTAAGCATGAGATGCGATGCGAGACTGGTTCGTCTTGCGCCTCAGAGGTTTATCCCAAAGAGCCTCAACAGTATTATGAGTGCGACTCCCGGAAGCCCGAGCAGGGCCGTTATTGCCACAACTATCACGTTGAAGGATATCGAGGCATTGAATAGGTAATTGATAGCGAATATCGATATAAAACCGAGCACGATGTTCAGCACTATACCCATCAGCAGCTTGCCTATCCTGAACACCACGTACGCCAAGAGCAGCATGGCGAATATCATTATTATGTCAGACACGGGGTTCGCGCCCAGCCCTATCGCAACCATTTTGTACCACAGAATAGTTTTACCCAGGAAGGGATAAAAATGCTCCCTCTGCCGGTGTGTAAGATATTTAATGCTGCAAAGGCCAGTGTCTGATGATGTCCATGCAGAAGGCAGTCATATTCGATTACGATGACACCCTCGTAGCGTCGAGCGAAGCCCTGTACGGCGCGGACTCGAAAACCGCGACGCTCCTGGGGCTTGCTCCGGCATCCAGGGAAGAATACTTCAGGGTGTGGGGCAGACCGCATGAGGAGATGATTGGGAAGCTCTATCCGGGCGTTGACTTCGGTAGGTATTTGGAAACGTACAAGACCGTTTACGACCCTAGCGGCGTAAGGCTTGTGGAAGGTGCCAGAGAGGTGCTCGCTGAGCTGAGCGCATCCGGAGTGATGCTCGCGGTGCTGTCCGCCAAGAGCAGTGCATTCCTCGAAGAGCACCTCAGGCTGAACGGCATACGCGACTATTTTGCGTACATACACTCGGCAGAAACGTCGCGGTACACCAAGCCGAATCCGAGAGTCTTCGACGACGTTCTCGAGCACCTAGGAATAGCGCCTTACGATGCCGTTTACGTTGGGGACATGGTAATAGACTGCGTGGCTGCGTCTGCCGCGCACATGGGATTCGTTGGCGTGGCGAGCGGAATTGACACGGTGAAGAAATTCCATGATGGGGGTGCAGGAATGTCGTTGACGGCATGGCGGAGCTGATAACAGCACTGAGGGCATTCTGAGACGGACGGTGAGCGCACACAAACCTGTCGAATGAAGATGTGCAAACACAAGGCTTAATTACTTGGAGGGGCAAATAGTGCAGCATGGCTTCTAAAGACGTGTACCTGGAGCTGCTGATGGTTTTTGTCATATACTTCGTGATAATAAACGTCTCGAAGTCGATCGGCGAACAGCTCATATTCATGTTTGTGGCGTTCACGCTCAGCAACGTCATCGGCACCCTGTTCGTTACCGGGATAAAGGGCTACATAAATCATCCTTTGATATCCAGGATAAACAGGCATGCATCGGAGAACGAACAGGCAAAGGAAGAGAAGTTGCAGGTGCACGAGATGAGCTACATATTCCTGGTATTCTTCATATTCATAATAATATCAACGCTGGCGGGAACGCTGCTCTCCAACACGGTTGTTAACGACGTGCTGCTTCCGGGCCTCGGTGCCACACAGGGGGAGCTGCTTATAAGCGGGATAATAACGTTGGCCACGTACGTGCAGATGCTTTACCTGTTCGGCGAGAAGCTGCTGAACCCGACATCGATGGGGCTCATTGCGATACTCATTGCCATGCTGGTCGCATTCGTTGTATTCGGCGGATACGTCAGCATCATACTGGGATACTTCGGAACCCCATTCCAGACTCTTATCAAGTACGTTGGCATGGCGAAGGGATAGGCGCAAAGACCCGTTGAAAACCGGCAGGACGTTCTGCCGTTGGCGAATGCCCCTTCCATGCCATTTAGTCTGGGAATAGCCCCGAAAGGGAATTGAACCCTCGACCTCTTGTTTTCCTGGGCCGTGCGCTGAGGCGCGGCGTTACGAGACAAGCGCTCTACCACTGAGCTACCGGGGCGCATTATATAAATAAATGCTCTAAACATTATAAAAAGTATTCGGCACAGAAGTAATTTGGGCTCGTGTGCGGAGAATGATTCAATGACAGGGATGGATAACGGCAATGGCGGGAGCGGAGTTTCAGGCGGCACGAAGGATACAACAAGCCTGAATGTGCAGGACAACCAGACGCAGACGGGGGTGCAGGGCACTACGCAACCCCAGGCCGATGCGCCGCAGGCGGCACCAGTGAGTCAGATGGCTCAGGCCAGCCAGCCCGCACAGACGGCTCCGACGGGACAGCCCAAAAACGGCAAGCCAGACGCGAACGCAGCGCAGTCCAAGGGAGGGCACGGCATGCTGCCGCTGATAGCCGCCATGGTAATAGTTATAGCCGCAGGGGCCGCTTATTACTTTTTCGTGGTGCACAGGGCAGCGGTGCTGCCCAACGTGACCGTGAGCACGACCACGGTGCCGCAGATCCAGGTGTCAAAAATATCCTCATGCAGGGTCATAAACGCCAGCGGCACGTATTACATAAGCCAGAACATAGGCACGAGCATAAACGGCGGGGCGTGCATAGACATACGCACAAGCAACGTTAAGCTCATAGGAAATGGGAATAACATAACCGGCAGCGGCCCGTACGTGGCAACGCCACCGTACACGTACGGCATACTAGTGGAAAATGCGACCAACGTAACAGTCACAGGAATAGGGGTGTCGAAGTTTTCGTACGACATTTACCTTACTGGCAGCGTTAGGTCCACCGTAAGCAACAGCAGAGTGCAGAATGGCACCATATCCGGCATATACCTGCTCGGATCGTACCACAACACCATTGAGAACAACAGCGTCACAGGAGTTGCCAGCAAGGGCGGCGGCATAGCACTGCAGGTAGGCGGCAACAACACGGTGCTTAACAACATAATACAGCACAATGCATACTACGGGGCGGTGATAAATTCCTCAGGAAACACGTTCGCTGCGGACACTTTCCTCAACAACCCCATAGACACGGTGTGTGTAGGCGAGAACGGCAAGAGCGGCGCGAACCGATTCGAGGGCTCGCAGTGCAGCGTTAACAACTACTGCAACTTTGCATCTTGCTCGGCCAGCAACACACCGTTCAACCTGAGCACCATACAGCTGTCTAATAAGATATACAGCTGCGGTTGGATAAACACACCAGGCAAGTACACCCTGGAGAACAACCTGAGCCTTGACGGATACGTTAACTTCTCACTGCCGTACTCGAAGGGCATAGCATGTCTCACGATAAATTCGTCGAACGTGCAGATAGACTGCAGGAACGGCAGCGTATACAATGTGGGGCAGGGCATAACCGTTGGAAACCCTGATGCGTCCACGTACAACATATCTATATCCAATTGCAATTTCAGGAACTACGCCACGGCGATCAACACCACCAGGGTGTTCGATATCAATGTCAGCAGGGTGACCGCGTACGGCGGAACTGCAGGATTGTACTTCAACAACGACACGGCAGGGAGCGTCAGCGACACGGCGGTGGGCAACAACACCTACGGAGCGTACGTGAACGACACGCAGGGAGTCTCATTCAGCGGGCTGGTAGCGAAGGGCAACGAGTACGGCACATACGTGAACGGGGCGCAGGGCAACGCCTACTACGGCAGCACATTCGCGAACAATACGAACACAGACCTTGCATGTTCGGCCCAGTCATACAGATCCACATTCAACATATTCAGCGGCGACAGTTGCGGCGTTACGGACTGCAAGTGGGGAGCGTCTTGCACCACCTACAAGGAGCCGCAGCTGAGCCAGTACATGATGGCCGGATGCGGCAACATAACAGCATCGGGCAACTACTCCCTGTCGGCAGGGCCGGTAGCGTCAGGAAGCTGCATTTACATAAAGGCCAGCAACGTCAACCTGAACTGCTCCTCATTCAACATAACGGGCAGCATGAAGGGAACCGCCATTACTGTGCAGAGCGGAACCAGCAACGTGAACATAGCCGATTGCAACATCAATGACTTCGCTAGGGGCGTATACGCGACGGGATCAAGCAGGCTCAGCATAAACAACGTAACAGTAGGATACACGAACGCGCCGATTGTGATGAACAACGTGAGCTACAGCAGCCTGTCCAACGTACACGCCAGCAGGTTCACCTCAGGCGGCTTCAGGCTCCTCGGATTTGCAAACTCCACTCTGACCAACAGCTCGGCGTCTTTGGGGCTCAACGGATCCGCGGGATTCATGCTCAACGGCTCCTCCAACAATCTGCTGCTTTACGACAGTGCGGTGCGGAACGCAGGTTACGGATTCGCGTTTTCGGGCTCGCTGCACAATACGGTTGCAAACAACACCGCCGCGGGGAATGCGGGATCGGATTTCTACTGCGCAAAGGACTCTTCCGGAATGTACGCGGAGAAGGGTGGCATCAACAATGGATTCAACAAAACGGGGTGCGTGTGGCTCGTGGAAATACCGCCTTCTGAACTGCAAGCGTCGTGCGCCGCAATAAACACGGCTTCACACATAACGTTCACGCACGACATGCTGTATCCTTACGGGCAGGCATGCTATACGATATACAGCAACAGCATGGGTTCGGGAAACAATACTGTCATAAACTGCAATGGCCACACCGTTTACGCAAGCAAGGGAGGGAGCTTCGTAAGAGTGGTGAACTCGAGCGGGATCAAGGTGGAGAACTGTTACCTGAAGGGCTTCACCACCCCGATAGTGGCCACAGGAATAAGCGACAAGATAATAAACAACACGATAGGCATGGCGAACGTTTCCGTATCGGTGTACGGGGCACAGTACCCGGACATCTCCAATAACAGATTCAACAACGCGTCGTACGGAGTGATGGCCGAGAACTCAAAGTACGGCACTGTGGATAACAACAGCTTCGCGGACGTGAACATAAGCGCGGAGATTGCTGGCAGCGAGCAGTTCTACGTGGCAAACAACACCGCGATGGGCAAGAGCACGATAGGATTGTACCTGGTAAACTCTTACTCGGACAGCGTTGGAAACAACAACTTCAATGCGTCTTCGAAGGCGGGGCTGGCGTGCACCCTCGGATCTGAGAATCAGAGCAGCCTGAACCAGGACCTTGGAGGCAACGTGTGCAACGGCAGGCTCAACTGCAATTGGATAAGCAAGTCCACGATGTGCAAGGCCTGAATAAATAATGGGCGCAAGCTGCACGCGGTTAAAGCCAGGGGTTACTTCGCCGGTCCAACACGGGGCGGCGGCGAGGGGATCATTCGGATGCCGGCCTAGAGCGCTCCTTGATTTCTGCGATCTTGTCCAACAGAGCCGTCTCGTCGTCGTTCAACATGTCCTTGAACTTGTAGCGGAGCGCGCGCACGTTCTCATCGTTCATGAACGTGTACAGCGTATCGTTGGTCTTCACCTGCCTACCGAACGTGACATCGTCCATCGAGATCGCCACGCTCTCGCCGGGCTTGGCTTCCTGCTTCCCTATCCCGTTGTCCTGGACCTCGCGTATCTTCCCCACGATTTCTCCCGTCTCGTTCATCATGGAATACGACGGCTTTATCCTGCCCCTCTCGACACTAACCCCGAACACCGCGGGGTGTGAAACGCGGAAGCAGCAGTTCGGTAGCACCTTCACCACGCCGGGAAAAACTAGCGCCTTCTCCACCGCGTCCTTCTCTGCCCTCTTCTCCGCGGCGAGCCAGAGCTTGTAGTCCTCTATTATCTTGTAGATTATGTTGCTTGAAATTACTTTTGTGGCTGACGCCTCGCTCTCCAACGCGGCCTCTCCGTCTATCGGCACGTTGAATGCCAACACCACCGAACTGAACGGATCCGATGCGCGCATGGCGAACGCGTCTAGGACGTCGCGCTTTGTCACTCGTCCTATCTCCTTCTTGCTTATCTTTATGCCTTCGGCGCCGAGGAGCATCGACATGGCCTCGATGCTGCCCATCGTGTCCGCCTTCACTATGACGCCAGACTTGTCCACGTTGAATATGTCACTTAGCTCGGACTTGAGTTCCTGCTCATAGTTGGGCACCGAAGTGGACAGCAGGAGTGATCCGGGAAGCGCATCGTCCAGGCCGGATGCGCTGACCTTTATCCCAGACGCGGCGCTCACGGAATCCACGTAGAAGAACTTGCTGGAAGACTCGCGCAGTTCCTGGAGTGACTTAGGCTTTAGCAGGGCCTTCACCTTTGAAGTGGCTATGCCAGCCTGCGTTGCGAACGCTATCGTGTCATTCACCGCGAGCGTGCCATCGTAAAGTATGACGTCTATGGTCGATCCGAGGCCCTTGTCCTCCTTCTTCTCTATGATGTTGCCCCTTCCAGGGCCACTGACTTCTATCTCCAGTCTCGCCTCCAGGAAGCGCTGCGACAGGCCGGCGGCGTACGTGAGCAGCTCGGAAAGCCCCTCCCCAGTCTTCGCGCTGACCGGAACGATTATCACTTCCTTCTTGAAGTCCTTGACTCTGTCGAATCGCTCGCTCTCGAAACCGAGCTCGCTCATCTTGCCTACCAGCTCGTACATCTTCGCTTCGAGCGCTTCTGAAACGCCGCGGACCTGCTTTGACATAGACTCCATGAACGAGTATGTGCCCTGCGGACGCCACCCGGTGACCAGGTCGATCTTGTTCGCGGCTAGTATGAACGGTGTCTTGTACTCGCGCAGTATGTCAATGGCTTCGTACGTTTGCGGCTCGAAGCTCTTCGATACGTCAACAACGAGTATGGCCAGGTCAGCAACCGAGCCGCCCCTCTTCCTGAGATTCGTGAACGCCTCGTGTCCCGGCGTGTCTATGAACAAGAGCCCAGGTATGGTTATCTTTATGTTGGATTTTTCTATCACTGGGCCGACTATGCTTCTGACGACGTCTATCGGTACCTCGCTGGCCCCTATGTGCTGCGTTATGCCTCCGGCCTCGCGGTGCGTGACAACGGTGTTGCGTATCTTGTCTAGCAACGTGGTTTTGCCATGGTCTACATGGCCCATGACGCATATTATAGGCTGCCGTATCATGCTAATCAGCGATGGATTATAAACCCATATAGACTATATTAGAGCAACGATATAAAGCTATTTTACGGGAGATTTTATGGACACCGCAGTAATATCGGGTAGGATAACGGAGATTGCACTGAAGTGCAGCGGAGTGGACGTCATCGAGGAGCCCAAGATCGGCGAGGACGATAGAAAGAACGAGCTGCTGTTCTTCATGAAGCCGGAGGTCTTCATGCTCGGAAGCGCAGCCGAAACCGAGAAGCTTGTCAAATTCATACTGGACAGCATAGGGAAGTATGATGCACGGATCGATGGCATCTGTGCTGTCAGCGGATCCGCACTCGAAAAGCACAACATCATGAGCAGCCACTACGGCTACATCAACGTGATGTCGAACTCGGCCTCGACCAAAACGGACGGAGAGGCAATGGCCGCAATAACCAAGGCCTTCGGACTCGAGGAAGGGGAATTCGAGGTGCTGGGAGGGCACGAGTATCTGAAGCGGTTCGGGGATGAGACTCCAGACACCCTTGACAAGGTGTGGTTCGCGGAGAAATCGATAAAGGTGAGGAGCGGCTTTTATGTAAGGCTCATCGAGAAGGAGGGCAGGAAGATAGTGCTTGTTGACGGATTCCATCCGAACCAGCTGGCGTACTTCACCAAGCAGGACAGGAAGATAGTGCTCCTTCTGCTGCACTCCGACACCGAATGGTCCAGGCTAAGGAACTCCCTGGTTGGCACGACATTCCCAGAGAAGGCAGCACCGGAGTCCATACGTGGCATGCTATATTCCCATGCCGCGGAATACGGTTTTGAGAAGGTGGACATCTCAAACAACTGCGTCCACCTGTCGGCGGGACCGTTCGAGGCGATGTCCGAGATACTGAACTTCTTTGGCAAGCTCATTGGAATGGACATCGGCAAGGTGCAGCCGAACATGCTTAAGAGAATGATGGCTTCAGGGATAACTTATGACGATGCGGTAAAGGCGCTCGACAACCCGAGGTTTTCCTATCAGGGCAAGGACACCGACCTGTTCGGTGCGACCGAGGACAAGGACACCGATGATGCGATAGGCATATACAGTAGGGAAGTGCTGAAACGCTAAACCTGCATGCCCAGGCGCACTTCCTCGGTTATCATTTCGGCGGTCCACGCTGGCTCCCAAACGAGGTCTATGTTCACTTCGCCAACGTCGGATATGTGCTCCAGGCGGAGCTCGATGTCCGCGAGTATGACGCTTGTGACGGGGCACATGGGACTCGTCATCGTCAGCCGTAGGATTATGTTGTTCTTGTCGTCTATTCCTATCCAGTGTATCAGACCGAGATCGACTATGTTTATACCTATCTCGGGATCAACGCATCCCTTGAGAGCGGTGACTACCTCATCGCGTGTTATCGCGTGCATGCATATAACTGTGTGTTAAGGGTATTTAAACGTGGCATCGGCTCCGTGTGGAAGCGATGTACGATGGAAACGCCATTCCCTGGAGCTACTGGCCGGCGGCATGCACGGACGGACTAGTCATTTGGCATATTGGCTTATTCAGCGCATGCTGGGGGGTTGGGCGGGCAGGGCCGCAACATTGATCCTGGGGATCAGGAAGGCCCAGGGGAATTTGGCCTTTGGCATAAACGTGAGAGCTCGATGACCACCAAGGCGCTCCTTGATACGGTAACGTTGCATCCGTTTGCGAGATACAACTGTTGGAGGTTCTGCCCCGCTGACGGATCCGGAGCGTTGCATGATGCAGAGGGTATGACTGTCGGGGCATAGCCGGCATAGAACCCAGCGTAGGAATAATTCCACGAAGCCATGTCCCTCCACTGCGCGGCCATTGCGGAGGGCATGCTCTGCGCGTACTCTGATGGCGAGGATTGCCCGGGATGCAGCACCACCTCGCCCCGTGGCGCGGTTCCATTCGTTGCGCCGCCGTATATCATGTAATTAGTACCGTTTGTCATCGACTCGAAGCGTGAAAGGGCTAACGCGGACAGATTCGGGCAGGCCGAGTAGCCTAATCCGCGCATGGCACTCGCGTTTGCGAGAAACTCAGATGCCCATGATGCGTTGACGGCTTCCGGTTGCACGCCCTGCGGCGACGCAGCGTTCCTGAGCGCGCCGCTCACAGACGTTATGGAGCCGTTGAGCATGCTGAGCGTTCTGAAAGAGAGGTTTGCGACGCTGTGGAACAGCGGATACGCCGCCTGGCCGATTCCGGCAAGAAGCACCATGAATACGACAAACACCGCAAGCTTCGCGTACAGTCCCGTTGACCTCCTGCGCGTGTAGTATCCCGGAATCAGCCGGGATGAGACCGCGGAGAACAGCCAGTTCACGGCCAGGAGCACAAGCACCACTATGGCGGCGGACAGGAGCAGCATCTCTGATAGGCTCATGTAAAATAGCAGGTATTCCATTCTTGCACCTTGTTTTCGATTTTTAGGAAAGACCGCGTGGTCGGACGCGGATTGCCGAAGGTAAACCTTTGCGTTTCCTGATTTATTAAGTAGATGAACACGCCGCGAATAACGGAATAAAAGCGGCGGGCGCACACGCTTTAAATCCCTTGCATGGCAGCGCTTTACACGCGGTGAACGCATCGGCGTGCACATTTTTTAAGATGGGCGCACAAGAGGTTAGCGCCAGTGCTCCATTGTGATTGCTATGATAAAGGCGCTCATGTTCGATGTCGACGGTGTGGTCAATGACTACAGTTCGGGAGGGTACGTGGAATACCTAGTGTCATGCGCAGAGGCGCGGGGAAGGAGCTTCGGGGATCAGGAATTGGGGGAGATACGGCTCAGGCTAGTCTCGGCGGAGAAGGACTACCTTGAAGGGAGGAGCGATGTCGGTACGTTTGAGAAGAGAATAGCAGACGAGTATGGAATAGGCGTTGACGAGGTGCAGTGGGTCGCGCGCTACAAGGACACGAAGGCCAATCCCGAGGTTGTTGGCCTGATAGGTTCGCTTAGGGAGAAGGGATATCCGGTGGCGTTCATAACGAATGCCACTGCGGAAGGTGCCGTGATAACGAGGAAGTTCGCAAAGTACGCAGATGTTTTCGTGGCGGCTTGCGACGTAGGGATAGCGAAACCGGAGAAGGGCATATTCGACATCGCCATGGGGCGGATTGTGGGGAAGTTCGGGATCGATCTCTCCTATGGGGACGTGGTCTTCATAGACGACTCCAGAGTGAACGTGGAGGGTGCGCGGCGCATAGGCATCGACAGCATCCTGTTCTCCGGTGCGGACATGCTTATTGAAGAACTCAGATCGCGCGGTGTGGGCGTGCGCGAACGGAAAAAGGCATAGCTGACGCTATGCTTCTTTCAAAAACAAAAAGTCGGAGAAGTGAGCTTGATTAGAATTTAGAATTTAGTTGCGGTGCGCTCACAGGTCGCCGAAGCTTCCTGTCTACACGCCCGCCCTATCAAAGCCATGTACTATGGCCATCCTAAATGTCTCGTTTCGGATGCGGCTTCGTCCTTAGATGCTTTCAGGTCTTATCCGCTTAGCGCGTGGCTACCCGGCAGTGCCTTGCGACAACCGGTCAACTAGAGGCGCCGAACTTCCGTTCCTCTCGTATTAAGAAGTTCTTATCCTCTGACATTACCACTTCCAGTAGTTGCTACCGTACTGTCTCGCGACGTACTGAACTCAGCTCATGTATCTCTTTAATGGACGAGCAGTCCAACCATTGGCGGCTCCTGCACCGCCAGGATGAGATAAGCCCATATCGGTGTATCAAACGGCTGGGTCGATGTGAACTCTCACCAGCCACGAACCGGTTACCTCTAGAGTAACTTGTCTGACAGCATGGGGCCTCATCAAATAGGCCTCCATCGTTCGTTAAGCCCCTGTTTCCAGTCTGCATTCCACGCTTTTCGGAATACAGTCAGCCCTGCATTTGCCTTTGCGCTTAACAGAGGGTTCCCAACCCTCTTAAGCAGAGCATTGGTCACTTTCGTTTCCTTATCGAAAGCAACCGCCCAGTCCAACTATCCATCTGCTGTTGTTCCATTGCTGGTTAGTTGTATAATAGACGCAGAGTGGTGTCACATTATCGCTCCTCCCCGGCCGGAACCGGGGACTCGACGCTCCCACTTACGCTTTGCAGCATCCATCACGCAACAGCAACAGACTATAGTCAAGTTTCATAGAGACTTCGCTACCCACTGGAAGAACGTGGCATGTACACCACGTAGTGATTTCACCGGGTCCAAAATTGGGACAGTGGGGGAGTCGTTACGCCATTCATGCAAGTCGCCTATTAAGCGACGAGGTATTACGCTACCTAAAGAGAGTCAGAGTTACTCCCGCTCTTTGCTAGTGCTTAGTCCCGTTGTAATGGGGTTTCGCTTACTAGCGGTGAGCAGGCGTCACCCACTGTACTAGGCCTTACGGCTTTGCGGTGAGTTGTGTTTTTGATAAACAGTCGCTCCCCCCTTGTAAATGATATCTGCGCTTACCAAGCGCAGACATGGCTTGTAGAAAACATTCGCCACTATTTTGCCGATTTCCCTAACCTTGGTTCTCCCGGCACGCCTTGGCCTTTTCAGCCAGCAGCACCTGTACTGGATCTAGGTACGAACTGATGCGATCGCTGCGGATTCCCTTTTCACTGGCTCAGGAATTCGGTCATTGTCAGATCATTTAGCTGCTTCTCCTCATAATGAGACTCCGCAGCCATTTGCTCCTGTTTGCAGACCTATCCCCAAACGTCAGAAATCCACCTTGTGTTGCCACACCTACGCATCAGGCGCATGAATATTAACATGCTTCCCTTTTGCAGGGTAGTGATTGGCTCCCTGCTTAGGATCGGCTAACTCCCAGCTAACAATTATTACAAGGAAAACCTTGTGCTTCCGGCGTAATGGATTTTCACCATTATTTGCTGTTACTTACACCAGGATTTTCACTGCTGCACGGTCCATCCGATCTCAAGACCGGACTTCTTGCCGCACAGCACGCCCTCCTACCCACATTTCTGTGCTAAGGTATCGGTACCTAGCTTAGCCCCGTCCATCTTCGGCAGATACTGTCTTAATCGGTACGCTATTACGCGTTTTTTAAAGGGTGGCTGCTTCTGAGCCTACCTCCCGACTGTCTTAAACAATACCGTCCTTCGATACACTTAGCTAGGATTTTGGGACCTTAACCTTAGAAACTGTCTTTTCAGCATCGCGATGCTAGCTTACCCAACATCGCCGACTCTCGGGGTCCACGCAGCACATGCATTCGGAGTTTGACGAGAAGACGGGCTCTTTCGAACCCATAACTTCAAATCGGTCGCTCTACCTCATGTGCAAGCTCGCCCGAGGCTATCCTAAAGATACTTCGGAGGGGACTCGCTATTGCCATGTTCGAGTGGTCTATCGCCCCTACACGCAGCTCACCCAACAGGATATACCATGACAGGTTGCGGACCTCCATCAAGTGTAAACTCGACTTCGTCCTGGCCGCGAGTAGATCACAATGGCTTCGAGTCGGATAAGAGTGGCTTAGGCATTTTCATGCCCGGCGCCTCATTGCTTGCGCGCCCTCGCTTTCACTTCGCTTTAAAACTTGCCACACCTATTCACTCCCTGGCTCTTGCTTCGAGAAGAAATACACGACACTGTTCACACCGCCTCGCTTGATGCTTTCGCATCTTCGCTTCGGCAGTGCACATTCCTTTCATGCCGTATGTTCTCGTAACCACCTAGTTTCAGATCTTTTCAATCCCACACGCGTGGGTTCTTTTCAGCTTTCGCTCGCGCTACTTGTTCGCTATCGGTCTCTAATCAATATTTAGGGTTGGGGTTTAATGCCCCCGCCTTCGCTAGACATACTCAAGCCCAGCTACTCTATTGTAGCACAACTCGCACATTTCCGCTTACGAGGCTGTCACTCTCTCTGGCCGCTCTTTCCAAAGCGTTCAGCTAGTGCACGAGTCTAAAAGCTACACCACATCTGCCGCCATTCGCATAGCGGAATTCGGTTTGCCCTGCTCCACGTTCAATCGTTTTACTAGTGGAATCGCATATGCTTTCTTCTCCTGCGGGTACTAAGTCATTTCAATTCCCCGCGTATACGCACGCCACTATTCATAGCGTGCAGTTAGGTAATCCAAGGTTCAAAGGCCGACTTGCGCCTACCCTTGGCTTATCGCAGCTTGCCACGACCTTCTTCGTTATTAGAGCCTAGCCATCCCCTAGGTGGCTTATAAAACTTCATTAATCAAGCTCACTTCTCCTCAAATCAATTGCACAAACGCAATCTCACAGGTCATTATGGCCTCGGCCAAAAGAGGGCATTAGCAATAGCCAATGCAGTTTTTACAAAGCGGTTTAGAGCCTTAAAAAACGTTAAGCCTCTAGAAGCTGATGGTGGCCATAAAAGCACCACCATAGTATTGTTTGGTAAGGTTTATATACGTTGTTGTGGGGCACGATACAGTACATGCGCATGGTGCCAAGCATGTGCAGACGTGACACCGTCAAGGCGGTTTGCGAGCGGTATTGACGCGCATTGAAGAGCACGTCAGCGTTGCGAAGTTGCGGCAGCATGCATTTGCCATTGCACCCTCAATGCCGGCCTGCGCAGTTTGTAGAAAAACTTTAAAAAGGAGAAGCAGCGTAAGTAGTTCCAAGGATTCGGATGCCAACCACATATGGCAGCATAACTGCCGTAGGCTCTGTTCGTGTCATGGGCTACTTTAGGTACCTTGTATTGTGGTTTATAGGGTACGCACATTCCTTCGCTCCTGCATGATGCCCTTCTGATTCTTTCTCTGCTGTTTTGCATGTGCGGGAGAGTATCCTAACGATAAATGAGGTCTAAAAATGGAAACAAAATCGAAAGCAATCAATTCCGGCAGAAGAGATGCCGGAGAGGCGGCGTGAGGAGCTATGGCAACAATCGAAAGAAAAACTTCGGCGAAGTTCCCTCTCGGCGGAGCGGAGGCCAGCAGACACAGTGCCAGCAGGGTGGAGATAGACCTGCGGCGCGCTATACGGGACGCGAGCGTCATGCCAGAGCAGGCGTTTGAGGTCAGATCGATGCGCAAGACGCTTGAGAGCCTTGCACAGGCGCTCGAGAAGAACGGGGTGACGGACGACATGCTGGAGGAGGCCGGGCTGCCTAGGCTGCACTGCGACATAGCCAGGCTTTCCAAGGACAACGGGCTCACCACGGAGAAACTGGCTTCACGCGATCCGGGCCTTGCGCTGCTCGCGCTAGCCTTTGGGGGCTACTTCAGGCAATCCACGTGGGCAAACTTCGGCAGTCCGGAAAGGCTGCTCACCACCACCCGCAACCTGTACAACGGCACGGCCATAGAGTTCAGCTGGGCCATGACTAAGCTTGGGCCCAGGGCCAGCCTCACCAACACCCCGGATCTTGGGGAGGTGCTGGAAACTGTGCTGATAGAGAGACTGATAAACGCGACTGACAAACTGGTAGGCAGGGCTCCGGCAGGCATAATAATTGTCGACGAGTCTGCTTCCATATACGAGTACTCGAACGGGTCAGGGGGAGGCATCTGGAAATTCAACAACTCCGACTTCAGGAACCGTTTCGTGAACATTCTCGGGAACGGGAGTGACTGGCGTGCTCCGGTGGTGTTCGTATCGCAGGAGATAGACCATGAAAGAATGGTCAGCCTGCATGAAACGTACCGCAACGACGAAGAACACCACAGGGTGGCCCGTACGCGCAGGCTCATACAGGAGGCGATTGGAGACGCTGCGGAGATATCGGCTCCGCTCCTGGCTGCACTCATGGATTCAAGGAAACGGACACTGCGCAAGGACCATGGAGCCATAGCCGCAGATCCTGAAGCCATGCGCGACCTGCACGGCGCAGTACTAAGCCAGCATGGAGACAGCAGCATAGAAAGGGTGCACGCAAACGACATAGTCGTCCACGTGACCAAGATAGGGAGGCCGGGCGAGCTCAGCGCTTCTTCACTCGGCACCGAAACCGGGCACGGCGTGCCTGTGATCGGCTTCAAGGGGGGGCTGAGAAGCAGGCCGCAACTGAGGATCGTGCCGGAAGTGGATCTTCTAGAGACAATCGAGAGGGTTCCTACGGCGGAGCTGACCGAGATAGTAGATAGGGAAGGCAACTTCATGGCGTACTACCTCGGGAAGAAGGGTGAGACTCCTTCCGAGTGCGATCTGCAGGACGTCATCCCAAAGACCATAGGAGGCACAGCGATAGAGCTGAAGAACGTCAGGTCCGTCGAACAGGTGATCTCTGACGTGCTTCCGGAACACGGACTCGGGGAGCTGAGGCGCGAGTGATTAAAAGCGCACGGGTGGAATATATCGCAGGTAGGCGAGCATGAAAAACGTAGCCACATCCAACACGTCGGCAGCCAGCGCGAGGCATGGCATAGACTTGTCGCTGCTTGACAGGGACATAGACTTTGAGGACTCCGATGCATCCAGGGGCGAGATAGCGGAGTTCCTAGAGAATGACATCCGCGGCTACTTCAGCGGAAGGCCGACGAGCCTCGAGGAGCTGATCTTCACTGGAAGCTTCGCCTCCTATGATGGAAAGCGCCAGGAGGTGCTTTCCCTGCTGGAAGAGAGGGAGAGCGTTCGCTTCCTCGTGCTTTCTTATCTGGGCAAGATGCAGAGCGCGCTGAAGTCACCGTACCGCAATCCCGATCTGTCCTCGATAGCGTTCCTTAATCGGCTCGACTTCTTCGCCAAGACTGCGGAGGAGATATCTGGCAAGACTGTTAGCGTTACGGTTGCCGCGGAGAACAGGGCTTTTGACGTCTCCATATTTCGCACGGGCGAGGACTCTTCCGAGGAGATGCTTGGGCTTACACGTGGTCTGCTCCACGACTTCGGTCTGGAGAACGTAAAGGCGGAACCCCTGGAGAAGTTCCTTGGAGGGGATGCGTACTACAAGGAGTTCGAGGCGGAGCTGGAGCGCGAGCGTGCCGATATGGAATCGCTGAATAGCGTGAGTTTCAGGCACGTATTCGACATCTTCTACACGCTGTATCCCACGCGCACCTTCAGTGACGCAGTCACCGTGTACGCGTCCGATGCCAACGTCGGCGCGATATCGGATTGGGCCACCGAGTCAACTCTGCGATACTCTGCATTTCACGAGGCAAGGGCGAAGACCGACTTCTGGGGCAGCAATCCGGAATACATTAGGAGCAGCGTAAGCTCCAGGCCCGGGGTCCTCGTGTTCCAATACGGTCCGGGAAGGGTCTCGCCGTTCAACGGCGTGTCGGTAATAAAAGGCGATGGAATAGGAACGGAATATTTCTCGGACTTGGTAGGCGACAAACCCGCCGGAACTGCGAAGTTCAGGCGCCTAAGGTACAAAAACCTGCCATTCTGCTTTGACATGAGATGACTGGCATGAATACACGTGTAGGCAAACGCACCTTTGCGGGAATAGATGTTGGAAAGACAAAGACCGCGGCTGCTGTGGTAACCGAGGAGGGCCGGATCATCAGCAATGCCGTGATTGCAACAGACCTGCGCGATGACGGCGTACACGTGATAGAAAATGCAAAGAGCCTTCTCCGCAAGGTAATCGGCGAATCGGGGCATAGTGTGGAAGGGATAGGAGTATGCTGGGTAGGAGTGGTGGACACGCCCTCGGGGCGCATAGAATACAGTTCCATAAAGGAGACCAGCGGCAAGGACATCACGGGGATTATTGAAAAGGAATTTTCCGTGCCTGCGCTCGCCGGAGACGACGTCACCACGCCGGGGTACGGGGAATGGAGATACGGAGCGGGCATGGGGTACGGGACCGCGGCGTACATGACCATATCCACGGGCACGGGAATGAGCGTGGTGAAGGACGGGAAACTGTGGAAAGGCAGCCACAACATAGCGGGCATATTCGGCGCTATGGAGGTTTATGGTAAGGGCAATTCCATCGAGTCCGTGTTCAGCGGGAAGGGAATATCGGAGTTGGCTAGCAATGCGCTTGGAAGGGACGTGAGCACGGCAGAGGCGTTCGCACTTGCCGCAGGTGAGTCCGGACCGTGCCACGACATAATAGACAGGGCAGCGCGCGTGGCTGGGTCTGTAGTCGCGGGGACGCAGTGCCTGATCGACCCGGATGTCATAGTAATAGGCGGAAGCGTGGCGAACAACCAGCCCGGATTCGTGGATAGGATACGTGAGGAGGCCAACGCGATTATGGAACCTTACAGGTTCAAGCTTCCAAACGGCTTGAACGTGGTGGGCTCAGCCCTTGGGCAGTACAACGGGATACTCGGAGCCGTGGGCCTGCTGGTGCAGCGGCTTGACGGCAGGTAGTTCTGCCGGCATACATATATTAACACAGATGGCCGAGGTTAATGCGGAGCATCGCAAAGGGGCCAACATGCGGATCCTAGACGACCTTCAGCGCATCATTGACAGGAACTCGCTTTACATCAGGAGCGGGAAGGACACGATACGCATTTCCGAGAGCGGAAACGCACGAGTGCTCAGCTTCAACGGCACAGTGTATTCGAGGATAAACCTCGGGAGCTTGTATACGAGGGAGTACTGGGACATGCTGATGCCGCTCGCTTACATGGCGCAGAAGACCGATGTGCTGATGATAGGGCTCGGCGGTGGCACCGTGGCGTATCAGATGAAGAGGCTACGCGGAGCGGACGTAAGCATAGACGTTGTGGAGATAGACAGGGCGATGGCCGAGGCGATGACACGCTTCCTTCCCGAAAACATTGGTATCGATATAG
>JAJZII010000042.1 GCA_021810685.1 Microcaldota archaeon | reverse complement strand
ATCTCTCCTGCAACGACAGGTTCTTCTATCTTCAGGGTTTCGAGCACCTCGGGGCTTATCTCGCCGAACGCGCCTCCCATGAATGCTGCGCACCTGCCGTCTATGAACGCGCCGTCCCTGTATGCCCTGTAAGCCCCCTTATTGCCGAAATGCCTTGCGATTGCGTCCACCGCGCTCTTCGCATCCGCGAAATTGGCTTTCGAGTGCTCGCTCACGAACGCCAGGTGCGTCTCCTCCACGGGCTTGCCGTTCTCCAGCCTGAAGACGCTCCCTATCTCGAAGAGCCTCTGTGGCATGCGCTCGTGCGCAGAGTCGCTCAGGTTCTGCAGCAGCCCAGGCAGGATCGACTGCCTGAGCATGCTTATGGCTTCGGTCTTCGACTTCGCCACTGTTATCGAGGCCTTGCTTCTCTGCCTGCGCATGGAGTCGAACTGCAGCCTCTCGTTCGTTAAATAATAGTTCATGGCCTCCGAGAACCCAAGGCCAATCAACAGCATTGCCAGCGAGTCCATGTCAGCGTTGGACCTGTTCTCGGCGCCGACCGAATGCCCGCCAACTGGCACCGGCTTTATCGAGGAATAGCCGTACGCCATCGCCAAGTCTTCGATCACGTCCTGGTCGTTCAGCACGTCGGTGCGGTACTGCGGCACTCCAACTGCCAATGCGCCGCGTGCAACATTTGCCGAATAGCCTCCCAGCGGCGCAAGCTTAACCAGCTCCTTGGCCGTCAAGCTCGTTCCGATTGTATCGTTGAAGTCTGCGGGCTTTACGGCTATCTGCCGCGCCTTCATGGACGGCGTAATCTCCCTGCTATTCGGATAGGCTATGCTGACGGAAGCCACATTGGCGCCGATGTCCAGGAGCATGCACGCCATCATGCGCGCCACGTCGTTCACTGCGTTCCTGTCGGTGCCTGTGATATCTATGAACATGCCTGTAGTTTTCTCCGTAACCATCGTGGCGTCGGAGTTTATTATTGGTATGAGGGACAGCACCTTCTCCGAATCCTTCAGGAAAGGGTAGTTTCTGTTGCCTCCTGTGATGGTGTAGCCGTACTCACTGCCCTTCTTGTGTCCCTTCAGCACATCCTCGAAGCTCACGGCACTGCCGTCGCGCAGCGGCACCAGCGAACCTTCATGCTTCGCATCATATGTAAGGTTGCCCTTTATGGCGCGCAGGTCGTGCAGCCCCATCGCGAGCTTCCTGCGCTTCCTGCCATAATTGTCGCCCAGCTTTTCCGTGAAATCTATCAGGTACCTGAGCGTGTTGCCATAAAGCTTGAGGTCTGTCGCGACGAGCCCTGCTATGTACGGCCTGACCTTCATGACTGCGGGTGTCACCTTCACCGTAAACGACGGCTTGCCCGCCACCTTATAGCTCCTGGGCTTGGCCCTGCCCGCGTGAAGCATGAGCGCCCTCATCAGGCCGATGAACGACAGGAGATCGGGCCTGTTCGGCGTGACGGACACGACAACGTCGTCACCCTTCCTGCCCTCGAGCTCCATGCCTATCTCGCCGAGCAGTTTCTCGAACTCCTCCGGCTTGAACATGCGCGCTATGTCCTTTGCATCGAACGTTACGTTTGGCATTCAGTGCACCGAAAGTTTTCCCCTGGTCCTCAGCCAGTCGACGTCGTTCCTGTACAGGTCGGACAGCGAGCCGAGCTTCAGGGCGTTGAATAGCAACCTGTCGAGGCCCATGCCCCATGCGAGCACCCTGTTTTTGTTGCCAAGTGCCTCTGTTATCTCCCTGCGTATTACGCCCGCGCCGCAGAGCTCTATCCAATCATCGTGCTCCTTGTCGAAATACGTCACCTCCATGCCTGGCTCCACGAACGGGAAGTATGACGGCCTGAACCTGACATCCATCCCGAGCTGCGAGTAGAACTCGCTGAGCGTGTGCTTGAGGTTCGCGAGGCTCAGCTTCCTCCCTATCACTATGCCGTCGCTCTGGTGGAGCTCCGCCAGGTGCTTGTAATCTATGCTTTCGTTCCTGAAGACCTTGCCGACGGAGAAGAGCCTTAGGGGCTCGCTGTCGTCGTACTTCGCGAACCTCCGTATGTGCCTTGCGGAGACGCTGGTGTTATGCGTCCTGAGCACCGGCTGGCGCGCGAGCGTTTCGTCCCATTTGGCCTTCCATCCCTTCTCGTGCATGCTCCTGATCTTTGCGAGCAGCTCGGTCTCCTCTATGCCGATAACCTTCGGGTTGGAGAGGAAGAACGTGTCCTGCATGTCGCGCGTCGGATGATCCTGCGGCGAGAAAAGCGCGTCGAAGTTCCAGAACGCCGACTCTACTATCGGGCCCTCTATCTCTGTGAAGCCCATATTCGTCCAGAGCCTGCGTATGTGGCTGAGGAACTCGTGAACCGGGTGCATCCTCGCCGGGTAAAGCGTTTCCGATGGGGCGTTGACATCGTAGCTCTTGAACCCCCTGCCCTTCCAGCCCTTCGAGAGCAGGAGCTCTTTGCTGAGCTGGCCAATGAGCTTTCCTTCTCCAGTGCTCGATTCGCGGCCTGCGGCCGCCTCTCCGGCCTCAGTGAGGTAGATGCCTGATACCGCGCCCTCCTCTGCTATGCTTATGAGCTTGCGCTTAGCCAGCGCGTTCGCCACCTCCATCCTGTTCCTTATCAGAGAATCGTGCCGCTGCGCCGGCGCCGCCACAAGCACGATGAGAAGCTCGCGCATCGGGTACTCGGCCTTGGCAGATTCGGCACCCCTCTCGGTGAGCGTCACAGTGCCGTCGCTTATCACTATCCAGCCGTTCTTCTTGGCCCAGCCAAGCGCTATGCTGTTGTGTATCTCGCCAAGCTTTCTTGCGCCCTCCGCAAGCTCGTCTCTCAACGCCTCCTCAGGGAACCTGCCCATGTAGTGCCTGCCCTCCTCTGTCACATCTGCATGGAGCAGGCGCTCTCTCTTAACGCTGACAAGCCCTTCGTGCTCCATCCTGTCGGTGAGGCTCCTGAGGTCTTCCTGCGGCATGCGCAGCGCCGATGCGGTCTCCGCCTCGGACGCACCGCTGTGCGAGCTTATGTACTGCAAAAGCCTGAGCTTGAGGTCCTCCAATACATCGCCCGCTATCTTCCAGCCTTGATGTAGGTGTAGGCTATAATCACTATTATTATTAGTGCGACTATCACGTAGGTGAATATGCCGAGCGCGCCGTATACCGCCCCGAAGAAGCCCGTCACCTCTTGGCTCAGGCTTTCGCTCAAGCTGAAAGAGAGTGCGAACTTGGAGAGCGGCTCGCCGGTAAGCCACATGAGCGTCGTCACGTTGGCGTAGTTCGTCGTCAGCGCCGTCGCCGGCACGTCAGGTATGGGATAGACGCCCTCTATCCTGGAGCCCTTCGGCACCACTATTGCCAGCGTCGTGTTCTGCGGCAGCAGCTCGCCGCTGGCGGCGTGCTCGAAGTTGAATATATAAGGGTTGAAGGTGTACACGAAGGTCCGAGGGGAAGTCCGCTGCACAGTCGTGGCGTTGTTGACCACATAACTCATTACCATGTACGCTATTCCGCCGTTGTAGTTGTGTATCAGCGGCCCTGGCGTGAACTTGAAGTTGTATATGCCTGAATTGGGGTTTATCACGTGCTGCACCAGTTCTGGCCCTATGAGCTGCTGCCACGTGCTTAGCGTGAAGTTGAGCGCTATCCTGTCCGTGAGGTACTGGTCGACCGAGGAGTTGCTGACGCGGACGGTAAGCACCTCGGTGACAGTTGCAGAGGTGTTGGTGTTGAGCGCTATGGTGGTGTTGAGGTACGTGACCGTATAGGAGGCGAAACTGCTTCCTGCCAACAGGCCGAGCAGCATCGAAGAGAACAGGAGCACAGCGAGGGCTTTGGCCACAATGACACCAATAACCTTTCATAACGCACTAATAATAAGCTTTTGTGTCCCATCCCCTTGGCCTGTAAGCCGAGAACAAAAGGCGTAGGAAAGATTTTTAATACGGCACATTGATACTTATTATGAATAATGGGTACGGCGGAAACGCCAATCCTACAAACGAGAGCAGATCAGATGGGCGAAGGAGAATTCCAGGGTGAACGGGGAGGGGAACGAAGGTTCCGCCACGAGGTGCGCGGAAGCTATGGGCGCGAGAGGCACGGCATGTCAATAAAGCCGTCATACTTTCTTCAGAAGCCGGTAAAACCCGGAGACGTGCTCGAAGTGTCTATCGAGGCGACCGCCTCGAAGGGCGACGGCATAGCGAAGGTCAACGGCTTTGTGGTCTTCGTCAAGGGCGCCAAGTTGGGGGAGAAAATAAGGATAAGGATTACTGAAGTCAAGGCGAGATTTGCGGTCGGGGAGCCAGCCTGACCCTGCCGTGAAGCCTGCAAGCCTTATTTATTCTCTTGCTCGCAAATATTGCAGTGCGGCTGCACTGCACGAACGATTGAGATTGATAAAGATGTACGACCCGAAGGAGGAGCGCAAGTGGAACGACTACTGGCGCGAGCGCAAGCTCTTCGTTTTCAGGCCGGACGACCAGAGCAGCCCGCTCTTCGTGATAGACACGCCGCCGCCTTTCACCACCGGTGACCTACATATGGGGCAGGCCTATTGGGTTAATTACATAGATTCGATTGCGCGCTACAAGCGCATGAAGGGCTTCAACGTGCTTTACCCTCAGGGGTGGGATACCCAGGGCTATCCGATAGAGGTGGCCGTCGAGAAGCAGTACGGAAAGGACATGCCACGCGAGGAGTTCTACAAGCGCTGTAAGGAGGTGGCAGAAGCCAACATAGCGAAGATGAAAGCGCAGATGCTTGCGTTCGGCGCCTCGTTCGACGAGGATCTTGAATACATCACCATGTCCAGCCAGTACAGGCGCAAGGTACAGCTGTCGATGCTCGAGATGCACGCCAAAGGCATGGTCTACCGGGCCGAGCACCCGGTCGAGTGGTGCCCGAGCTGCGGTTCCTCAATATCAAGAGAGGAAGCGGACGACAAGGAGGAGCAGACACAGCTCAACTACGTGAGCTTCAAGCTCAATGACGGCGGCGCTCTCGAGATAGCGACCACTAGGCCGGAGCTGCTGCACGCGTGCGTCGCTGTCGCGGTCAACGGCTCCGACGAGCGGTATAAGGCCATCGTGGGCAAGAAAATAAGAGTACCTATATTCGGTACT
>JAJZII010000041.1 GCA_021810685.1 Microcaldota archaeon | reverse complement strand
TTATTATGAACATAAGCACCACGAGCCCTACGCCCTTGAACTCAGGCACCAGTACGAACACTAGCACTAGCTGCACTGCGGCGAGTATGGCGTTGTACTTCAACACCTTCTTCACCTTGTTTGCACTTATTAGCAGCGTGCTGGCGTACGAGCCGGCTATGTAGATGAGGAGGCCGAGGGCCGTAATCCTCAGGTAAAGAGGTGCGAGAGTGTAGACGCCGCTGAATGCGACGTAAGATACCGGCTTCGCGAGCATCGCGACGAAGAATATCAGAGGCGCAGCGAGAAGGAAGGCAAGGTACACGGAGTAGCTGAAGAACTCGCCCACCCTGTGGCTCAGCTTCGAATTCGCGAGCGTCGCGGTGAAGGTAGGGAGCAGCGAAAGACTTATGGAGCCGAAGACTATGTCGAACATGTAGCCCACCTTCGACGCTATGCCGAAGTTGCCCAGCATGAAGGTGGTGGCAAAGAGGCCCAGCACTATCAGCGATATGTTGTTCATCACGGCGCCGAACATGTTGGAGAGCGCCACTGGCAACGAGAACTTCAGCATGCGCCTTATGCCTGCAATGGTGGGTGCCACAACACTTATTCCGTTCCTTCTCGTTATCAGGTATATAGCTATCAGGAAACCTGCAGCCTGGCCCAGCACGAGACCCAGGGCAGGTGCCAGCGCGCCGAAGCCTGTGAGCGCCAGGCCTATGCTTATCGCAGCCTGGAAAAATGCGCCAGAAGTTATTACCAGGCCTGCATGCATTGACCTGCCGACGCCTATGAGCATCGAATAACCTGCGCCGAAGAGCATCGATGCGAGTATCGAGCCTGCAATCACCTGTATCACGTACGCGTACGCCGTATTGTGGAGAGAATACTTCGCTATCGGAACGCTGAGGGCGATGGCGGCGAGTGTCAGGACCACACCAGCCATGAAAAGTATTGCCAGGCCGTCCGACACAAGAGGGCTCAGCTTCTGGCGCTCCTTCTTCGTCATGTACTCTGAACCAAACTTGTTCAGTGCAGTGGCGACGCCGAAGCTGCCGAACGAACTAAAGGTGCCTGCCACGGCTGCCGCTACCACATAGACACCATAGACGCTCGGTCCCAGGAGCCTCGCCACCACTATGAACGACGCCGCAAGGAACGCGAACGAGAGCACCTTGCTAATAAGGATGAAGCTTGCCATACGGGCCGTGCGTGCCCCAAGCTCTAGTGCGCTGCCCTCCTCGGCTGCGCCCGCCATCTCAGCCAAACTACCACTCAGCACCCTATTGTGCGCGCATATTAATTAAGCTGTTTCTGAGGGGGGGCGCGTCAGGCATAAAAACCTTTAGAGGTGTAATCTATGCATTATGCCGCGCGCGGAGCACTCGTTGCACCGCAGCTTCTTCGCTTCACTGGAATGGTATGATGGAGGAAAAAAAGGGAAAACCCCAAGACGTGCAAACCGAACACGATGCGCAGCTCTTCGGCGAGCAGAAACCGGCGCATGAGCATTCACGCAAACCGGCAAAAAGCGTCGGCAGGTACCTTAAGGACGCCGGCAAGAAGATCAAGAAAGAGTATGTCTTTGCCGCAATCGCGTATCTTGTCATCGCGCTCATAGTAATTGCCCCGATAACGGCCAACATGACATTGAGAGCTCCAGGCAGCGGAGGCGACACATACCAAAACCTCTGGGACATATGGTGGGTCGCACATGCTGTAACGCACTTAAAAAGCATATGGAGCACCAACCTACTCTTCTACCCGATAGGCTCAAACCTGATTTACCAGACGATGAGCCCAATCGGAGCGCTCGTTACAGCGCCATTCCAGGCGGTGAGCATACCTTTCGCGTACAACGTGATGCTGCTTTTGGGTTATGTGGTTTCAGGCCTTTGCATGTACGTGCTGGCTAAGTACGTGACGCGCAACGCCTACGCGTCATTTATAGCAGGCCTGGTATTCTCGTTCAGCGCCTTCCACGTGGCGCAATCGTACGCGCACATCGACTGGATCGCCATAGGCTGGGTTCCGCTGGCGCTGTACTTTTTCCTGCGCATGCTCAACGACGGTAACAAGTACAAGAATGGTGTAGGTCTTGGCATAACGCTCGTGCTTGCGGTTTTTATGGGTGACGTCGAGCAGGGCATAATGCTGATGCTGCTGCTCGTGCTCGTCGGCATAGCGTACCTGCTTACCAAAGAGACGCGCAGGCTGCTGCTCAGCAAAAGCTTCTGGATATCAGTGTTAGTTGCGGTTGCGGTAGCATTCGTGCTTGGCTCATGGGGCTTCCTGCCGCTGCTTCACGCCATAACAATTCCAGGCACGCTCAGCCAGGCCAACTACCTGAACGATGCAGCACACAACGAGCTCTGGAGCGTCAGCCTGGGCTCGTTCTTCATACCAAGCTACTTCAACGGCATATTCAACAGCAAGGGCTCTACCTCATATGTACAGAAGACCTTCGGTTACGACCCAACAGAGAGGGTCGCGTACGTAGGCTACACCGTCATTGCGCTCGCAGCCTACGGCATGTACAGGACGCGCAAGCTTCAGAGACTCTGGCTCGGCATCCTCATAGTGTTTGGATGGCTGGCTCTCGGTCCCTACCTTCAGGTCGGCGGCAGCGTGACGCACCTTCCCGAGCTTTATCTGCTTTACCATGCTCTTCCTGTACTCAACATAATCAGGGAGCCAGGCAGATTCCTGCTCGTGTTCAGCATCGCGACCTCGATGCTCGCCGCGGTAGGCATGAAGAGCCTGCTTGAGGGGCATGCTCATGACAATAGGCATAGGGCGCTCTTCCTCGCTGCAGTCATAACCGCGTTGTTCGTGATAGAGGGCCCTGGCATAGGTCTGACGCACTCGTTCGCGCAGCTCGTCTCGTCGAACGCGAGCGTGCCGCACCTGTACAGCCAGATTGCCGCACTTCCTGAGAACTTCAGCATGTTGATACTGCCTGCCATGATCAACCCCTACGGGGCGCAGGCCAACCTCTATCCAGGCCTCAACACTTATTATGAGGCCATTGCAGGCAAGCCCCTTGTAGGAGGAGACGTCAGCCGCGAGAACAACACGCAGGAACTTTCACTTTACAACATACCGCTCGCGATACAGGCGCAAAACCTGGAGAGCTCCGGCACGTTCTCTTATCCCACACCGGTGAACGAGAGCCTCATCAATGAGAGCCTACTAACGCTCTACAACTACAACTCCACCATAGTTGCAGTAAACAAGAATGCTTACACGAGCTCCGGACTGTCTCAGCTCGCCAACTACCTCGAGTCTTCGCTCGGGAGCCCAATCTACAACAGCAACACCACGATAGCGTTCAGCGACGTACAGGCGATAAATTCAACTTTGTACAAGAGCTACGTCGTGTACCCATACCTGCCGGATCTCTACCCTAATTATTACGCGGTGAACGGCACTACGGCCCTCATGTGGCTGCCCAACGTCTACGGATGCGCATCGAATGGCTGCTACATGCCTTTCCAAGTATATGCGCCGTATGCTAATACGACGGACCTCAGGGGAAAGCTCTACTCTTCGACCGTATATACAATACCGACGAGGATAAGCTTCAGGGCTATGGCAGTAGTGCCAGGCACATACACGCTCACGGTGGGCATGCCAACGACATCGTCGTCTTACAACCAGATAGCGAAGTTCAACGTCACCACAGCGCTCAGGAGCTACTCGCTCAACACTACTCTTGTCTCTGGCCCGTACGGAAACTCCGTGCTCTTCCTGCAGGGGCTGAGCGCAACTGGTAACGAGACGATAGCTGTAAGCAACGTCACGTTCTCAAGGGGCTAGCATGAATGAGCTAAAGCTCATCGTGGACCAGAGGGAACGCAACAGCGAGCTGCTGAAGGCCCTCGAGACCCTGGGCATGAGCATCGAGGTCAGAACACTGCCGGTGGGCGACTATGCGATCTCCGACAGGCTGTGCGTGGAGCGGAAGACCATAGCGGACTTCGAGAGCTCGCTGGTCAGCGGGCGGCTCTTTGACCAGCTGACGAGGCTTAAGGAAGCGTACGAGTTTCCAGTGCTGCTAGTGGAGGGCAACGCAGAGGCATTCCGCATGCGGCGTGCGTCGATAAACGGCGCAATCGCAGCCATATACGTCGACTACGGGGTGCCGGTGCTGTTCACTGGCGGAGAGAGCGACACCGCGCAGACGATAAGGTCGATGGCGAAGCACGAGCAGGCCGGATCCAGGCAGGGGCCATCACTGAAAGGGGCTGTTCGCGCCTACACAGACGCGCAGTTCCAGGAGTACGTGATAGGCAACCTGCCAGGCATAGGGCCGAAGCTCGCGAAAGCACTTCTCGCGCACTTCGGGACCATCAGGCGCATAGCCAACATGAAGCCCGAGCAGCTCGCCAAAGTGGACAAGATAGGTATTAAGAAGGCGCGCCGCATGCACGAAATACTCAACAGGCGCTACGACGGCAGTCTCTAAGGTCTCCCCTTCGGCGGCAGGTAATGGTATATCCAGTTAGTCGTGAACGTCACGTTGCGCACCGTGGAGTTGTTGCCGTTGCCGCTGTAGTCGAAGACGTTGCTGTTCAGCGGCCACCAGCCCACGAGGTGCACTATGTTACTGGGATCCGCTCCTATACCCTTGGCATAGCTTGCGTTGAGCGCACTGCGGGAGAACGACGTGTTGTAGAGCTGCACGTCCGCGACCATTGCGTTCAGGGCGTAGAGGCCATGGCCAGGGTGCGGGCCGCCGAGGTCGATGCTCGTTATGTGTGATGAAGTGGTGGTGCCGTTCTGCGTTACGGTTTCGTTCGTGTACAGGTACCATCTGCCTGAGGTGGTGTTGACGGTCAGAGCGTAGAACGACCATGGCTCGTAGGGCGGCGCAGGGTCGGGAACCCAGTAAATGTATATGGCTTGATTATACGAGCCCCCCTGGAGATATAGTACGTTCTGCGGCGTGGTGCCATTGTTGAAGGGCTCCATCCAGAATGTTATTGTGAAGGACGGGGTGTTGGAGCGCACGTGCATTAGTATGTTGCTGTGCTGGCCTTGGCTCATGTAGCCCACGAACTGCGGCAGCTCACTGTTGCAGATGCCGAACTGCTCTATGTTGCCAGTGGTGTTGATCCCATAGGGCCTGAATATCGTGCAGGTGCCTGGAGGCAGCCTGGGCGAGAAG
>JAJZII010000040.1 GCA_021810685.1 Microcaldota archaeon | reverse complement strand
TGCTCTCTATGTAGAGGCGCCATCTGCTGGGCTTCATGCCCGGACTGCCTGACACACCAGGCATGCGCGGCGTGTACTGCGCCGCCTGTTTCGGTGCAGGCTGCGATTGCTGCGGGGAACCGAAAGCAGGCTGGAAAGAAGTGGGAGGGCCGTTTGCGCGCTTAGCCCCGCCCATGCCGAAGAGGCCCTTCTTTGGCTTCGGCTGGAGCGTCAGCGGCGTGCCGTCGACGTTTATGACCTTTGGCTCTTTCTTCTTTCCGAACATCATATGACACCCCTTTGCTTGAGCTCAAGCATCGCCTCGTTTATGCGCTGCTCGCGCAGGGCTAGGAGCGACTGCTCCAGGGGGCTCAGCTCTATGTGCTTCTTCTTGAGGTCCTTCTCCTGCTTCTCTATGCTCTGCTGGAGGCCGTATACTTCCTCCACCACGATTGTAATATGATCCTGATCGAAGACGCTTTCGCGGATGCCTTCGATTATACGCTCAAGCTCGGATATCTGGTCGGCCATGCTTAGGCTCGGGAGCACGAGTTCCTTCATGTTAAGGCGCTTTACGTTGACAGTAACCTTCTGCAGCGGCATCCGCGCGGCGAACTGCTTCGCCTCCTCCTCAACCTTCGTCTTTATCTGCGGCTGCTCGAACTGCTGCTGAGGCACCGGGGATGTCTGAGGCGCCTGCGGAGCTTGTGGCGTGGTTGGCATGCTCGGCACGAACTGCGACGTCGCTGCCTGCTGCACGCCCGCCATGGCGAGGTGAGGCTGGCCCTGGGCCCTGCGCTTCGGCTCGATGTGCTTGGTGTTCTCCACGGCGCTTATTGTCTTGAGCGCCTCGCGGTATGAGCTCCGACCCGGAGCCTGCACGGCAGTGGCAACGAAGGTCTGCGACATGTCTATGGCTGTTTGCTCTTCGCGCGGCGCAGCTGCCTCCACGTCTTTTATGAGCCCGACAAGCTTCATGTACTCGTCTGCATTCTCGTCCGCCATGCAATGCCCTTCACAGCACCCCTTCGGAGAACGGCACGTCGTTCTTCGCGAGATCCAGCACCTTTTCCTTGTGCTTGTAGTAGTTCGCGATCACGAGTCCCGCACTGTTCACGTCGAGGATGTTGTTCTTCACCATCCATTTAAGTATCACGTTGCGCTCCTGTATCTCTGCGTCGATGTCTTTCTTCGTAAGGCCGCCGTACAGCGCGAGCGTCTCCGTCAGCCTGGTCATGTCGCCTATCTGCGGGAATGTATCGTCGCGCATGTTCCACCTGTACAGCACGTTCACGTCGCCAGTGTTGAGCACCTCGCCGAACTCGAGCGTTCGCCTTATGCCCCTGCTCCTATGCCTGAAGAGGCTTACTATGGCACCGAGGCTGTTCATCTGCACCTTCGGCGTATTTATCGGGGGGTTGACCATCCTGATGACCGTATCCTCTGCGTTGTCTGCGTGCACGGTGCCATAGACCGAGTGGCCCGTGTGGATGGCTTCGAAAAGCGTCTCGGCGTCCTTCGAGACCCTGATCTCCCCGACCAGCATGATGTCCGGCCTCATTCTAAGGGAGTTGATCATCAGGTCGTAGAGCGTAACCTCGCCCTTGCCTTCAGGGTTCGGCTGCCTGGATATCATGGACACCCACTGCAGCGACTCGGGGAGCGTTAGCTCTCTCGTCTCCTCGACAGATATGACGCGCCTCGTCGGCGGGAAGAAGATGCTCGCCGCGTTGAGAAAGCTTGTCTTACCTGAGGCTGTGCCGCCGCTTATCAGCATGCTGACCTCGTTCTGTATGCAGAGCCATATGAGCGACGCCATGTCTAGGCTTATCGAGCCATTCTTTATCAGCGCCGGCATCGTCCACGGGTTCTTGGCAAACTTCCTGATCGTTATTGTGTTGCCAACCTGCGAGATAGGATAGAGGGTGGCGTTGACACGGGAGCCATCGATGAGTTCTGCGTCCATGAGGGGTGAGAGGTTGTTTATCTCGCGGCCGACGCGCCTGCCTATCTGCTCCGCCTGGTCATATATCGCCTCGTCGGTGGAGGGTTTTATGTTGGTCTTGCACCAGCCGATGCGCTTGTGGAAGACCCAGATCGGGCCGCTGGCGCCGTTGACAGTTATCTCTTCGAGATTGTCGTCCGCGAGCGGCGCCTCGAGGTCGCCCATTCCGAGCATCATGTTCAGTATGTATGCTATGAGCAGGTCTTTCGTCTCCTTCTGCGTGCCCGGCAGGTATTTGTCTATCAGTATCTCGCTCGACTGCATATACTTGTTATTGAGCGCGTTCACGTATTCCTCGTTCTCTATCTTTGTCGGGTCTATGGGCACCATTGACACGAGCTCCCTCCTGAAGGAGAGGAGCAGCAGCCTGGTAGCGGCGCTGACCCCGGTGAATGTTACGTCGTAGAGCGGCACGAAGTCGATAGAAGTGTTGTGTATCCTGACGTGCACGCTCATCCCGTGGGCATCCAGGTCGTACTCCGAAAGCACATCGCCGTGCGACACTGCGGCCTCTCCGGCTGCAGCAGCTGCGGCGTCCTGATTAGTTTCTTCTGGAGTCGTCACTCTTCCCACCCTTTGCCTTCTTGGGTGAAGGCTTGCTCAGCGCATCGCCGGCCTCGCTCACCTTCTTGCGCACATCCTTCACCTTCCCCTCTATCTCGCCGCCGCGCTTGGAGAGCGACTCGAGTATCGAGTCGCGCTTCTCTATCGGCATGTTCTTCAGCGTCATCAGCGCGACGGTCTCCTGCTTGAGCTTCGTGAGCTCGCCCTTCAGCGCGATTATGTCGCCTTGTGCCTGGTCGCTCTTCGTCTTCACGTCAGCGAGAGCTGCACTGAGCGAGCCAGCGTCGCCATAGCGCTTGTTCACCTCGTCCATGCGCGCCGCAAGCGACGTGTACTTGTTCTGGAAGAGCGCCGTCGCCTCCTTCATCTCTTTATCTATCCTGGAGAACCTGTCGTTGAACTGACCCTTGTCGTGATCCAGCTTCTTCATGAACTGCTGCGCCTCGCTGGTGAGGCTCTTCGACTCGCTGAGCAGGGACTGCACGGACTTCATATAGTCATTTGAGCCCTTTACCTCCTTCTCGACCTGCTCTTTCTGCTGCTTTATCATGTCGTTTATCTGCTTGCTTGCAGTATCAATGGCGGCATGCACAGCACTTACCTGCTGGTCAAGCTCTTTCTTTATGTTCTCAATCGCCTGGTCCTTGTCCTTGCGCACCCGATCCAGCGCAGCGAGCGAGTCCTTGGCCTTCTGCACGCTCTCGGTGCCTGAGAAGATAGGCGCGGCTGCGGTGGTGCTCTTCTCCATGAACTGGTTGTACTTTGTGTAGAACTCGTCGAACTTCTTGTTGACCTGCGTGTACGTGTTTTCCGACGCGCCAGCCATGTTCTTGATCTCGTTGTTGTAACCGTCTATCTGCGTGCGCAGCCTGTTGAGCTCGAACAGCTCCTTCTGGAGCGCAGGGGCAGACTTACTGAATATACCCTCGGCGGTCGATGCAGTGGTGCTCAGCTCCTTGATGTAGCTGGCGAGGTTGTCGAGGCTCAGGCCCTGCGTCTCAAGCCTCGCGTTGAACGTACCCAATTCGGCGTTGAACTTGGCCGAGAGCTCGCTCACCTGCTCGGGGTTGAGGTTCATGGGCTCTATGTACATACGCCCTACCTCGTAGGTTATCTTGACCACGCCGCCGGCTTCAAGAACCTTAGCCCAGCCCTCAATGATGCTTGATGCGAGGCCAAGTGCCATTGCGATGCTGTTCAGGTCCATGCGTCCCTTCATCTTGAGAAGCTCCACCATGGAGTCTATCGTCGTTTTTGCCTCCCGCGCAGAAGGGCTATCCTTAGGCATGAGCGTATCCCTTTCCTATTCTAAATCTTCCGTGAAGCTGTACTAAGGAAAAGATGGCAATAAACCCTTAAATACCCTTGCGTGGCTGCGACGGATTTGGCATCATAGCACGTTCCTGTAGAAGAGGGAGAAGAAGAGAGCTATCATCACAAGGAAGACTATGTCGAATATAGGTATGAACCGGAATCCTACAAGCAAGAGGAATATTATACCCATTGTGAGAGCATAGACGCGCTTGTCCCACGCGAGCACCTTACTGCCGTCAAGCGGGTATATGGGCAGCATGTTGAAGAACGCGAGCAGTATGCTTATGAAGAGCACGAAGCCTATTGCGTGGGCAGCGTACGTGCCTGGTGCGGGCGAGAGCACCGCGTACAGACCGAGAAACACGGCGAAGACAGCGAAGTTGGTCAGCGGACCGGCGAGCGATACTATGCCGTTCTGGCGCTTGGTGAAGCTGCTCGCATATATCATCGTGGCGCCGGGTATGCCTAGGAGGAAGCCGAACATTCCTGTCAGCAGTGTGACTACGAGGCCATTAATCGAGGCGCGGAAGCCTGCTATCGCCCCGTAGTGCTGTGCCACGAACTTGTGCATCAGCTCGTGCAATATAAAGCTGAGGCTCACGCCCAGGGCCACTATCGGCAGGTAGGATATGAACGTGCCTACGAACGAGCCCTTCGAGGCAGAGAAGACGCCACCTGAGAGCGTGAGCGAGAACGCCAGGATAAGCACTGCGTCAGCAACTATTATGTCGCGCACTTCCTTTGTCCCTGACAGGTTGGCCCTGAACACCATAAGGTTAATATGCCAGAAACATATTAAAAGGGCGCGGCAGAATATACAAAACGCAGTCGGTGCAGCCCCATCGTCTAGTGGACAAGGACGGCAGGCTCTGGACCTGTAAACCCCAGTTCGAATCTGGGTGGGGCTATTTGTATGGTTTTTGGCATCCTCTCATATATGGCAAGCTGCGCGCAATGCATGAGCACGGCGAGGGAAGGCACCGGCAGAGCAATATTTATAGCTTGTGCCTCACAAGAGGCGTTGACGGTAAAGCATAGGGTGCTTGAGTGGTCCAGACGCAGTACAAACTGAATGGGCACGTGGTGGTGTGCGGCTATGGCGTCGTGGGCCAGAAGATAGTCGAAGTGCTCGAGGAGCACGGTGTCGACTTCGTGATAGTTGAGATAGCCCCGCAGGTGGTAGAGCGCGTCGAGGAGCTCGGCTACAAGATAGTGATCGGCGACGCGACGACGTCGCGTTCGCTGCGCATGGCCTCGATAACGACCGCGAAAGCGGTCGCGATAGTCATGGACAACGACGCGAAGAACCTCTTTGCGGTTCTCACCGCCAGGGACCTGAACAAGGACCTG
>JAJZII010000039.1 GCA_021810685.1 Microcaldota archaeon | reverse complement strand
TGCTGCGCTCCTTCAGCGCAGGCATGAACTTATGGAGGACTATCTCCTTCACGTCAACGGCCCTCGATATAGCGTTGCCGCGCGCCTTGATGGTCACCGCCGGAACCCCGTTGTTGAACTGCGTAACCACTGCCAGCACGTAGTTCATCGTCGGCTTCTTGCCTATGTATACTATGTTCTCTAGGTTGCGGTTCGTTGCGGGTGCCATGTTCTCGTCCATTAGATCACTCCTGTTTGTAGGTTAGCCAGCGGTGCAGTTCGCCTGCACATGTATGCATGGACCGCGGCGCATGCGCCGAAAGCCGTCTGCAGTAGGATTCTGCGGGCAAGGTATTTAGCCTTTGCTGGATTGCAGAGGAACAGAATCGGCGGCTCACTTTTTGGCCTTGGATTTGGAGGTTATTATCTTCTCCTCCTTGTCTAAGTCTACAGGCACCCCGAGCTCCGAGAGCGTGTGCAGCGGGTAGACAAGAGAGATTCTGCGCAGTAGCTCGGCCTCGTGCTTTATCCCCGCCTGCTCGGCAAGCGGCATCTCCGCGCGGAGCGAGCGCTGTATACGCGAGAGTAGCTCCTCTGCGATCTCGAGCAGGCGCTCGTTGGGTATGCGGTTCTGCCGCACCATGTCCGTGGCTATCGCCTCTCCGCGCGCCGCGGCATCGCTCGTGCCGTCGAAGACCTTCCCGAAGGAGCGCATGAACTCCGGCATAACAGCGTAGAACGCCTTGTAGAACGTCGCGCCAAACGTCGAACCGTAGGCTTGCCTGAAAAGCACGTTCATGGAGACCATGCGCTCCGGCCACTTCTCTAGTGATTCCAGATACTCGAAGACCTCGTTCACCTCTTTAGTCGGCTCTATGGGCTTGTAGCCCATCCCGTCCATCAGGTTCTTAGTGGCTCTCAGGCGCTTCTCATACATATCTGCCATCTCGGCGAGCTGCAGCGCGCACTCGCGTTCCGTCGGGTCTGGTTTCGAAACCCACTCCCTCGCTATGCGCGCACATTCTGCCTCACCGTAGTAGAACAGGCTCAGAATGCGCACTACCGTGTCCATCTGGAACGTGGTGTTGTTCGGCAGCCTTACGTAGCTGTTCGTGACCACCCCCTTCTTGCGCTTTACGTCAATGAAGCTCGTAGCGCGCTTTATCGCGTTGATTGGGTCGGCGCTCACGTAGTCGGAGACGTATGGTTCAAGCCACATTGGCACGTTGTACTTCTTCAGCAACGGAGTAAGCATACTGACCTTGCGAGCCATTTCACCACCCACTATACATAAGTATAACCGAGTTATAATCTATAAATGTTCCCAAATTTTTAAGTTGACGAGAACATGGTCGGAAGAGGAAGGCTCAAGCCTTCCTCTTCTTGCTGCCCAAGCGCGGCTTCAGCACCCGGCTGTACAGCACATACGCCACGACCGCCACGATCACAGCGTATACGGCGTCGGCTGTTATGCCGCCTGCCCCTGAGGAGCTGCCATTTCCAACGCTGATGTAGTAGGCGTTAGAGCCGGAGTACTGCTGGTTGGCCGAGCCGTTGGGCTGCCTCCACTGCTCGTACAGCGTCACGGGGTACTTGCCTGGGTTGCCGTTAGAGTCGGCGCTGGCGTAGAAGGTGACGTTCGTCTCCTGGCCGGGAGCGAGGCTCGTTATGTAATTGTTGGCGTTTATCACTGTTACAGGATAGATGGACTGCAGGCTGAGATACACGTCCTGCGCCGCCTCGTTGCCGGTGTTCTTTATGGAGAACGTCACTGGAACGTACGACGCGCCTGGAGCTATCGGCCCGCTGACTGACGTAACATTGAACAGCGCAGACCGCTGCACGTTGATCGGCACGTATTGTATGCCTGATACGGTGGCCGAATGGTCTGCATTCTGGTACGTGACGTTCACAGGAAGCACATAGCCGCTTGCACTGGTTGTGCGATTGGCACTGACGAAGACATTCTCGACCGCTGAGGCGGATGGCCCCAGCGTGCCTATGAAGAACGTCGAGGCGGCTCCCCCTGAAGTTATGTACGGGCTGGAACCGACAGCTATGCTGACGTTCTTGGCGATGCCTCCCCCGACGTTCTGCACCATCAGCTGTATTGTAGTGTTGGAGCCAGAGTAGAGCTGGGCAGGCATGGAGCCGGCGATGCTCGCGACCACGTCAGGGCTTGGCACCAGCACTTCCACCGGAGCGCTGACGTTCTGCACGTAGGCAGTTCCTTGCGGCGAGGTATAGGTGATGCGTAGCGGTATGTAGTGCGTGCCTGCGCTTATGTTAGTAGCGGCGTACATCGACACGCTTGCCGTTTCCGGTACGCCCTCAGCAAGCGTCCCGAAGCTTACCCTGCCTGCACCAGAGACGTACAGGCCGCTGGAGTTCAGTATGGTGACGTTGGCGCCTCTTGCCGCGTCAGTGCCGCTGTTCTCCGCGTTGAGCATCAGCGTGAACTGGGTGCCAGGGGTTATCTGTGGTGAAGGTGTCGCCGTGACTGATACGCCGGGGTTGCCGTACACGTAGATGTATATGGGCATCAAGGAGGAGCCGGGCTCATTGTTCGATGACGTACCTGATACGGATGGTGCGGACGACTCGTATGTCGCCATCACGTCTACAACATATTCGCCTGCAGGCAGCGAGGCTGGTATGCGCAGCGTGTAGGTAAACCTTGAGTAGCCGAAGCCGCCGAAGAGGCCTGAACCGATGCTATCCACCAGGAAGGTGTAGGAGGGAGAGACGTTTATAATGGGGCTCTGGCTGACCAGCTGTATGTTTACGTTATTCAGCGGGTTGCCATAAGAGTTGTAGAGCTGAAACTGCACCGTTATGTTGTTTCCAGCCACAACGGGCTGGGGGCTCACCGCTAGGTTGGCAAGGCTCAGCGCGCCGGAGACGTAACTCGTGCCTGTCTGCGCGGCGGCGACGCCCGCCGTTCCAAGCAGCAGCAACAGCGCTGCCATTGCCGTGACGAAAAATCTGTTTGCCATCTTAACACCTGTTCTAGTATATTTCCGAATCATGCGAATCACCTATATTGTCTTCTTGAACACCTTGAAGCCGAGCACCAGCATTACCACGGCGAACAGCGCCACGATGCCGACGTCGTATGCTGCAATGCCTATCGGGTACGAGCCGGTCATCATCACCTGCCTGATGCCGTCGGCAGCATACGTTAGCGGGTTAATCACGCTGAGCGGATAAACCCATGATGGCAGCGACGTGGTGGGGAAGAAGGCACCTGAGAGGAACCACAGCGGCAGCGTTATCGTCTGCGCCACTATAGTGTAGACCTCCACCCGGGTTATCCTTGACGCTATCAGTATGGTCAGGCCGCTGAAGCCGAGGGCCACGAACACTAGGAACACCATTATCCACAGCATGCCTGTGAACCCCATCGCTATCGTAGCGCCGTCCGCCATCCCTATGCCTAGGGCTACAAAGCCCGAGAACAGTGACTGCACAGTGCCTGCGAATATCCTGCTCAGCACTATTGCGTTCTTGTTTATCGGCGCTACGAGGAAGGCCTTGATGTTTCCAAGGGACCTGTCGCTTATTATCGACATGCCGCCGCCGAAGACGGAGCCAAAGGCCGCGACCATTATTAGTATGCCGCCTATCAGGAAGTCCTTGTAGCTGCCACTGGGACCCGAAAGCGGCAGGGCCGTGTATGCTGTGGTGGGCGCAGGCGGAGATGTAGCCAGGCTGGGATCCCTCGCTATCGAGGCGCCGTATGAAGAAGCTATAGATTCGACTGTCTGTATGGCCGCGGCGGAGCTCGTCACCTGGCTGCTCGTGTAGTAGAGCTCCACGCTTGGTTTGCCGCCGGTATAGGACGGAAAACCAGGCAGTATTATGACCGCCAGGACCACTTGCCCGCTCTTTATCTCGGATATGGCCACGGCCTGTGTAGTTATGTTAACCACCGACACAGAGTGCTGCGCTTGGATTGCCGAGATAAATGACGTCGACGCAGCATTGTTCGCGTAGTCTACAATAGTCACAGGGGCGTGTGATATTGTGTTGCCTATGCTCCCGAGCAGGAGTATGAGCACCAGCGGGAATGTCACTGACCTGGCTATGTTGACGCGTATCTTGCTCTTGAATACGAGCATCTCCCTCTTGAATAGCACATACGTGTCGCCAAGGAAACTCATGCCATCATCTCATACCGCGGGCCAGGGCCTTGTCGCGGCCGCTTATGTTCTCGCCGGTTTCGTCGCGCATGGCGGAGCCGGTGAGCTTTATGAATACGTCATTCATCGTGGGCAGGTGCGTGCCTATGGCCATGGGCTGTATGTGCTGTTCCTCCAGAACCGATACTGCCTTTGATATGACTGCAGGGTCGCTCTTTTCGAGCACCCCCATTATCTTGTCGCCGCGCAGCTCCAGCTGTATCTTGAGCTTTGCCTTCAGGATCCTGAACGCCTTATCTGCGTCGCTAAGCCTGACGGTGACCTCAAACATCGTGCCCTTACTGACCATGCTCTTGAGGTCCGATGCAGTGCCCATGGCCTTGATCTTCCCATGATCTATTATCGCTATGCGGTCGCAGAGAGTGTCGGCCTCCTCGAGATACTGCGTCGTCAGTATTATGGTGACGCCCTCGGCGTTGAGCTGCCTTATGCGCTCCCACATGTTGACCCTGTTCTGCACGTCGAGACCTGTGGTCGGCTCGTCCAGTATGAGTATCCTGGGATCCTGTATCATTGACTTTACGAGCTCGAGGCGCCTCTGCATGCCCCCGGAGAACGTGCCCGCCTTCACGTTAGCCTTGTCGGACAGCCCCGCATCCCTGAGCGCTTGTTCTATGCGCTTGGACTTCAGGGGCTCCCTAATATGGTAGAGCTCCGCGAATATCTCGAGGTTCTCCCATGCAGTCAGGTCGGGTTCCACTACTGTTTCCTGGGTCATGAGACCTATCATCTGCTTAATCTTGTTTGGCTCCTTGTCCATGTCCATGCCGGCAATTTTTATGGACCCAGAGGTTACCTCGAGCAAACCCAGCAGCGTGTTTATCGTGGTTGTCTTGCCTGCGCCGTTGGGACCCAAAAGCCCGAATATCTCGCCCTCCTTCACATGAAGGGATATTCCCGCCACGGCTGTGAAGTCCCCGAACTTCTTCACCATGTCCTTTATCTCGATTATGTTGCCGGGCATCGCATCACCTAAGTATCTTGCTTAAGCTCTTCACTGTCTCGGCCATTCCTGCCTTCGCGGCCCTTATGGCTGCGCGGCCCTTGGGCGTGAGGACGTAGTATTTTCTTGCGCTCCCATGCACAGATGCTGAAACTGTCTTTATCAGGCCTGATTTCTCGAGCGAGGCGATGTTGTTGTAGACCTCGTTCTTCATCGTCTTCCTGTCCTTCACGAAG
>JAJZII010000038.1 GCA_021810685.1 Microcaldota archaeon | reverse complement strand
TTCGTATGCAGCCATGTATTCGCGTTTCCTGCGCGCCTCGTCCACTGCGCCGTTGAGTATAGACTCCAGCTGCATAACAATATCCTGCCTCCTGTTATTCAATATCTCCCCGGAGAAACTCTGCAGTCCGCTTCGGCAGCCGGCCACGTTCTGCGCAATTATCCTCTCGTGCTTTTCGATGAGCAAGTCTGGAAGAATGACGTTGTTGCTGGTAGAACCCTTAAATGATTTGAGTATGCCTTCGGCATCGACTCTGAATCTTTCCAAATACCTTGCTATGGCTGTCTTCACGCCTTCCTGGGTAGACAAGTCCTCTTTTTGCGCTCGCTTTCCCTTATCAACAGTCTTAGCATCCCCAATGTCCACGGTAGCGCCCTATTTTGTGATAAAGTATCACTGTTTTCCAAATATTTAAGGGTTACTAGAGGCCGAACTCCTTCTTTATCTTCCTCGGCATCGGGCTTATGGCCAGCATGCAATAACTGCTCCTGGTACTATAGCATTAGTCGCTGGCATTATCGGTATACTTTGATATGAACCTCATAGACATCGAGTTGACGCAATGCCTCACGTTCTTTGCAGTGAGGTGCTCACCCTCGAATACATGGCCGAGGTGTGCGCCGCACTTGGCGCACTCTATCTCGGTGCGATGTCCGTCAGGGTCCGGAATGCGCCTTACGGCGCCCTTTATCTCGTCTTCGAAGGCCGGCCATCCGCAGTGCGCATCAAACTTATCCTCAGACCTGTAGAGCGGAGTGCTGCAACGCCTGCAGACGTACGTGCCCTCCTTCCAGAAATCGTTGTACTTCCCGGAGAACGGCGCCTCGGTTCCTCTACGCACAATGATGCGCTCTTCCTCCTTCGTGAGTCTCTCTGTCTCCTTCAACGTAACCACTGCTTCTGCTGAGCATATATCTAAAAAGAAGGTGCCAACGTATATTTACGTCAGTGACGTTTGCTGCCAACGTCATTCTTCAGCGCAGCAAACTGCGTTTACGCGTCCTTTCCCATGTTCATGAGTGCTAGGTGCGCCAGCATCGCCTCGAGCTGTATGCGCTCGTTCGCTCCCTCGACTATGCGGAAGTTGCATTCGCCGAGGTCTATTATTACCCTGAGCTTCTTCTGCTCCTCTATGTTGAGGTTCTGCGCCTCGCGGTAGCACTGCGTTAGTATGTCCTCGGCACTGAGGCCGTGCTTCAGCATGAGTATGTCGAGCTCGTCCCTCGCCTTCGGGAACGTCCCGTCAAGCGCGTACTTGAGCATCGATATTATCTCCTTGGGCCTTGCCCTCGAAGCAACGTCGTACACTGCGCTCTCCGTCACCTTCTTGTTCTGCAGCGCGGCGCTCTGCAGGACGTTCGTGAGCTTGCGGAGGTCACCGTCCGCCACGTAAATGAGCGCCTCCACGACCTTGTCGTCAATCTCGAGCCCCTCGCCAGTGGCTATGCGGCGTATGTATTCCTTCATGTCGTCCTCTGTCAGGGGCTTGAACCTGAAGACGACGCACCTGCTCTGTATTGGCTCTATTATCTTGCTGGCGTAGTTGGCGCTCAGTATGAAGCGCGTTTCAGCCGAAAACTTCTCCATAGTGCGCCTGAGCGCGTGCTGCGCGTCAGGCGTCAGGGCATCTGCCTCGTCCAGGAATATGATTTTTATGGGCACTCCGGCGATGGAGATGGTCTTCGCGAACTCCTTCACCGCGCCGCGTATCACGTCGATGCCCCTGGCATCAGATGCATTGAGCTCCAGGAGCGCGCCCTCAAGATGCCCTTTGTAGAGGTCCTTCGCAAGGGCTATGGCGCATGTGGTCTTGCCTATGCCGGCGCTGCCAGCGAATATCATGTTCGGGAAGCTACCGTTCTTTACGAAGGCCTTCATGCGGTCGACGATAAGCTTCTGCCCTATGACGCTGTCGAGGCTGTACGGCCTGTACTTCTCGGTCCACGGCAAGTCAAGCGTCTGCATGCTCCCACTCTCATATAGAAATAAGCCCCAGAATAGTTAGCACTGAAAGGTATTTATTAGATGGGTTGGAAGGCTCTCCGATGGCAAATATACGTCTTCATGGCGCACATATGGGGCGCCATGCTTGGAGCGATTGGTGCAATTGGCAGGCAGGGTTGCGGCTAACTGCCTTCCACGCCCAACAAGTTCATGAAGATGGCCATGGGTATGCACCGAGCGCATAAAAGGCTTTAAATTGTGTATAACTAATTACTCCTGCTCCTGACGGGGGGCTACGCTAACCTGGCAGACTGTAAGCCTTGGGCGCTTACGATCGGAGTTCAAATCTCCGGCCCCCCAAATTAAAAACGCTTGCAAGTTTTTTGGACATGGAGCTGTTCATCGCCATATGCCGCGGCCCTTTTTGTAATCAATGAACCTCCTGATGACCTGCGGGTAACCGTCCGCGAGGTCGAGCTTCAGCGCATCCACGGGTTTGAGCCACCTGTACTCACTGAGCTCGTCGTTGAGCCTGACTGCGCCGCCCATGCTTTTGCAGTAGATATCCAGGTATACTATGTGCGCCATCCTCAAGTGAGAGGCCGAACCTATAACCTCGCCATAGTTTATCGCGGCGATTGCCTTGAGCTTCAGGCCAGTTTCCTCACGGCCTTCACGGACTGCGGCATGGAACATGCGCTCTCCGGGTTCCACGTGGCCCCCTGGCATGACCCACTTGTTGCGCCACTTAGGCGATCTTGCCATGAAGAGCTCGCCCCTGCCATTCTCTATGACTGTACCTACCGTGAACTCAACGCCTCTGGGGTACTTTGCAGCGCCGTGTGTCGTCTTCATCCAATCGCCATAAACATGATTACGGCCTGTCCTGGCCCTCAACAGCCAGGCCGAATTCCGCTACACTTCCAGAGCCATGCAGCGCAAAAGCCGTACGATAACCAAACCGCGGGTCACTTCTTCCTGACATAGAGTTCCTGCAGCGCGGATACGACGATGGGAGTGAGGCCGTTCAGCGGCAGAAGCGTCCGGTGCTTCTCCAGCGCCTCCCTGGCCAGCCTGCCCTGCTTCTCCGCCACTTCCTGTGCGTACTCTATACCCTTATACTTCGAAATCATCTCCCTGAGGAAATCTATTTCCTCCTTTGTCTTCTCATCGCGCTTCTTCCTGTAGATGGCCTTTATCCTCGCCTTCTCTTCAGGGGTTGCGCTATTGTACGCGTGCAGTATGATGAGCGTCACCTTGCCCTCGTAGAGATCGCCGAAGTTCTTCTTACCGAAGACCTTCTCGTCTGCAGTCATGTCAAGAACGTCGTCAGTTATCTGGAAGGCTATGCCTGCCGGCCTGCCTATCTCCTCGAGCGCGTCCAGCACGTCGTCGCCCTTTCCTGCCGCGAGGGCACCTATCTGCATCGGCCCGTAGACCGTGTAGTAGCAGGTCTTGCTGTCGCAGATCCTGAAGTAAAGGTCCTCGGTCGCGGCGCTTATGTCCTTGGTGTAGTGTATGAACGTGTTCTCAATATGCTGGCCCTCGACCGTGTACTCAAGCATGTCGTAGAACTTGTCATACATGCGCGAGCCCTTCTCGATGCCCACCTGCTTTATGTAGTCCTTTAACATGCGCCACATGGCCATGTGCCCTATGTTGCTAGCGTTGAGCGCGTGAACCCATCCATAGAGCTTCTGCGCGGCCGGCTTTCCCCGTCTCAGCTCCGAATCGTCTTCTATGTCGTCCTGCATCAGTATCCAGTCTTCGGACAGCTGCTGCGCCGCAGCCGGAAGCAGCAGGTCCTCGGGCTTGAGCCCGAAAAGGAGGCCTGTGAGCATCACCAGGCCTGGGCGCCTGTAACTGCCCTGCCTGTCTACATAATCGCGCATTATCCCATAGAAGTCCTTTGGCTCCTTCACCGGCAAGTACTCGCATATCTTCGAGTAAACCATTGCTTTGTACTTGGCTATGAACTCCTTGAAGCTGGCGGGTTCGTCGTGCTTGCCTACGCTAATCAGTTCGTCAGGTTTCGCAGATCCTTCGGGCATCGAAACACGCGATGCCATTATCAGCCAACATTAAAAAGCATGCTATTGGGGTTCGTCAAATGTACCTATAAACCCCCATTGGCAAAGATCAGTATCGGTGCCTTCCTGGTTACTAAGCCTTCAGGCCTAGAATCCAAGCGATTCTTCCACAAATATGACGCTTATCCTGCCTTGCATGCCTTTCTCTAGCACGAGCACCATATTTACTACGCTGCTGGGCATCCCGTAAGCTTTGCGCACGCGACCGCTCTCCAACATCAGCGCGTGCTCGTAAATCCTTTTCATGCCCTCAGCAAGGTCTTTTACCACTTTCTGCGTCCCTATGACAAGCACAACATGCGAGGCTGTAAACGAATATGGCGGAATCTGGCTGCCGCTCGCGCTCGCGACCAGTAGCTGTCCCTCCTCGGTCACCGCCTGTACGCTGCCCACTACATAGTCGGGCGTCAGGCCCTTTCTTGCCCTCTGTCTCTCCTCATGATCTCCGATCGCTTCGATTTTCACCTTCGCCGAAGCGTACCTGCGACCCTCTTCCAGCTCCTTCGTAAACCCTATCTGGTCTAAGGTAGTTGAAGATATCTGGTACACGTTCGAGCCTTCTGGTACCAGCTCCTTGATGCGCTCCTTTGCTTCGGCGCCGTTCTTTGCAACTGCCACCTCAAAGTCCCTGCCGCGCAGCGCCTTCACTGTCCTGTCAAGCGTCTCTTTGTCTGCAAGCTCGTTCCATTTCATGGTATCACATGATATATAAACGCAAAATAAAGAAGAAAAAGCAAAACAGCCGCTTAGTTGCTCTTCTCGAGCTGCTTTATGCGCTCGTCCACGCCCTTGACCTCGTTCTGGAGGTTCTCCTTGTACTCCTTAAGGATGCTAAGCCTCTCATCTTTCGTGAGAAAGCTCCTCATCCCGTGTCCGCACCCGCATTCGCACATCTTGTTTCACCGGTCCTTGTATAGGACATCATATATTTTCCCCGAAAGCCTTTAAATATATAGGATGTCATATATTTATTGGTGTAAAAGCGTGCAGAGCAAAGGTTGCGACATGCGTGGCATGCTGTCGTTCCAGATACTGTGGCTTCTGTCAAAGCGCAACATGCACGGCGAGGAGATAGCGCGCGAGATAGGGGCGAGACGCGGCGAGAAGCCGAAGGCAGGCACGCTCTATCCCGCCCTCAAGGATCTCAGCGCAAACGGCCTCATCAAAGGAGTACGCTCAGGGAAGACCGTCACGTATGCGATAACGAGGAAGGGCACCTACACCGTCAAGTACTCTATAATATATTTCGTGAGAAGCTTCGGCGACATCTTCGAGGAATCGCGAAACAGCGGCTAGCTTACAGCATGCCTTGCCGCGGCTCCGGCACTTAATGCTTTACG
>JAJZII010000037.1 GCA_021810685.1 Microcaldota archaeon | reverse complement strand
ATGCCATTGGGCACCACCGACACGTTGCCTATCTGGTGCTTGCCTAAAAGCTCCCTCACCGGCTCACTAGGCGCTATGACAGAGTCGCATTTGCCGTAGAAGAACTTTGCGTAGGGCCACGCATACCTTGTAAGTATCCTGTTTGTCAGCCTGCTCTTCGAAGCATACTCCTTTATCACGTTCCTGTCGGTGAAGAGCGTATGGAACGAGCCTACGAGCGGAGTCTTGTACATCTTAGCCAGCATCAGTCCATACATGCCCATGAAGAACGGCGTCTGCAGGTGTATTATGTCCGCGTCGTTAAGGTCCGCTTTCATCGCCGCCAGGAACGGCATTAGGGAGAGCCTGTACTGCGGGTAACTCCTGAACTTAACTCCAGGTACCATGATAATGTGGTCGTGCACCACTGCAAGCTCTTTCGTCTCCTTGTTTCCAGGCGTCACTATATAGACGTCGTGGCCGCGGCGCTCCAGCTCCCTCTTGAAGTTGAGCATCGATGTCACTACGCCATCGACAGCGGGCAGGAAAGTGTCCGTGTAAAAGTAAATCCTGAACTTGTCCTTCATGCTTGTACCTTCAGCGCTGTGTCGTCCTCCTCTGGCCCTTTCTCCTGGCCCAGAACGATCGCCTCTCCGTGCGCACTTCTTATCTTCTCTATAGCTTTCTTCGAGAAGGCCGTGGCCTTCACTGTCATGCCCTTTTCAATGGTGCCGTTGCTCAGGACCTTGCGGCCAGGCAGCTCTATCTCGCTGCCCTTCCCGCGCTTGGCGATGGCATTGACCTCGGTCAGTGTTATTGCTGTGAGCTTGGCAGGTCTCCACTTCGTGAAGCCCTTCCTGCCTATCATCCACGGCGCCTTGGCGGTGAAGTACGTGAACCTGTGCTTCCTGCGGCCCACGCCAACGCCTCCACGGTCTCCTGCGCCCCTGGCGTTCTTTATGTTGCCCACGCCCCAGCTGCGCGTGCCGTGGTACTTCCTGTTGCGCTTCTCCTTCCTTACTACCATCAGACCATCCTTTTTATGAGTTTGTTTATCTCGCCGCCCATGTAACCAAGGTCGCCTCCCTGTGCGAACCCGAGCTTCGTGCTCCTAAACCCATGCCTCGGGGGTTTGAGCCTTACTGGCAGCGACTCCTTGAGCGCGTTCATGTCGGCCGTGCCATCCATCAGCGCCTTCGCCTCTGCTTTCAGCTCGCCCCTCTCTATGAGCTTCGCGAGCGTCTCCTCGTCCACCTCACCATATGCAACGTGGTTGCTGCATTTCTTGAGCATGCCCCCGTACGCGTCTGTCATGCGTACTAATGTGCAGTTGTTGACGCGCTTGAGCCTCAGCCTGTTCAGTGTCTCTGTTATCGAGCCGCGCACGTTGACCCTGCCGCGGATCCTCACTACCGCAATGAGCTTGCCGTTTAGCGAATTAGCCTTCATTCAAACACTCTTACAATGAGCCGAAAAGCTTTACGAATGGATTGTTATCCTTGCAATGCATGGGGTTTAATGCTTATAAGCCTATTGCTGCACCTGCCCATGCTGACGCTATGGATTGGTGCTATCAAATATAAATGCCTTGCTGTGGATCACAGCTTGCCTATATCCTTCACGACGTCTATCTCCAGCGCCTCCTTACCTATGCGCCAGTTGGCTGGTATTGCGCACATGTGTCCCTCCTCACTCTTGTGATCGTGCATGTACTTCAGGCCCATGAAGGCCGTGTATATGTGCTCGGCATCCTTACCAAGTCCGTCGTTGAACACTGCAAGGTACTGCACCACGCCATTGGGGTCGATTATCACGACTCCACGCCGCGCAGCGCCGCTCTCTTCGTTGAGGAAGCCGTAAGCGCTCGTCGCCTTCTTGGTGAAGTCCTCTATCATTGGTATCGAGCTTTCCTTCACGCGGGGCGAGCTCTGCGCCCAGGCCTTGTGCGAGAAGACGCTGTCCGTGCTTATCGCGTAAATCTCGGCGCCGTTCTTCCTGAACTGTTCATACACTGACATGAACGCCTCTATGTCCGTGGCGCACACGAACGTGAAATCTCCTGGGTAAAAGGTCAGTATCTGCCACTCCTTGCCTGATGGTATCCTTATCCTGCTTATCTTGTCCTCCTTCGGGAAGTACGTCTGCGCCTCTATCACTGGCGCCTTCTCTCCTATCGTAACCATATTCATAATATCACTAAACTAGCTGCGCTGGCAGCCTATATAAGTATTATGTAACAAAAGATATTTATATTTTATCCTTTTATTATTTTAATTGATTAAATGTATAATTCTATTGACTCAAAGATTATAGACATGCTCATGGGCAACGCCCGCACGCCGATAAGCTCGATGGCCAAGAAGCTCTCGGTCAGCAAGGGTACAGTACGCAACAGGCTCATAAACCTCTCGAGGAGCAGGACCATAGTCGGCTTCAAGGCCCGAGTGCGCTTCAAGCAGCTGGGCATGGAAGAGGTGCTTGTAGGATTTGACATAGCACCCGAGCATTACATGAAGGCCATAGGGATGCTGAAGAAGTGCGACTTCATCCGCGAGGTCTACAGGACGAGCGGCGACCACTCTGCCATGGCTCTAGTCATAGAGAGCGAGAGCAAGGTGGAGGACAAGCTGAAGGATCTGGAACGCATAGAAGGAGTCAGGCACGTCTACCCTTCATTCATACAGGAGACTGTGAAGTGACCTCGCCTGATGCCCTACGCCTCATGAGGTGCGCAACCGGAGCCGATAGCTGCTCAGGGGCCATGAACGTCTCGAAGTCATATACTGCTTCTTCCTCGTTATCCGGCACGTGCACCCTGTTTTCCATTACGCCTCCGAGCGCCACGTCAAGGATTGTCGTCGTGGACCTGAACATACCCCGAATGCTGCAGGCATCTGCTTCTTTGGAGTCTGTAGCTCCCTTAAACCTCGCGAGCTTGGCAACTGCGCCGTGCCCTTCTACGACAGCTACCAGCGCGCCTTGGCCTTCCATACCTCTGATCTGACCCATTATAACGCGGTATCCGAGAACATACGGCTCTTCTTCGCAGTGCATGCCTGCGCTCTCCATCGCCTTGCTGCATTTTTTCCCTACATTTGAAATGAACTCGTAGCCCTTGCCTACGAAGTGCCTCCAGAGGATCCTTTCAGTAAGCACCACATCGAACGTGCTGTTTATCCTTAGAGAGTTGTCGCTGCAGTAGCTCTCAAGCGCGTTGAGTATGCTGTCGCGTAACCCGTCCCGTATGGCATCGGGTTTCAGCACAACGAGCGTCCTGTCGCTGTTGGCAGATACTGTCACCATTGAGGTTGCTTTTCTACAGTATCATATTTAAGTCAAATGCGCCATTCGCCGATTGCCGAAGTGCCAGCTCACTTAAGGAGGGCACGCAGTTTTCTTGCGCCTGCCTTCATGATCTCATCTCTGTCTACGCCGCATAATGCGTAGGCCTTGCTCTCGGATATGTTGCCTACAGGTCTTCCGCGTATGTGCAGCTTCCTGTAAAGTGTCATTACCTCGTGCTCGCTGGCGCCCTCTATCTCCATGAGCCATCCGATGGCAGGCCACTTGTCGAGCGTCACCTGCATGCCCCCCAGCCTGTATTCATGCCTGACGTTCTCCTCATATATGCCATTTCCGACGATGCGCCACAGTATCATCACCGCACTCTTGAAATCCTCTACCTGTGTCTCGACCTCCTCGGTGTTGCTCAGCCCCTTCCCCTTCTGCGACTTGAAAGTCAAGGTAGTGACCTTGCCGTCCGTCCTAACCCTGGCCCACTTCTCAAGGCCTTTCACGCTAGGCAGCCTGAATACTACACGCCTGAAGTTGTGCGTCGCCACCTTTCTGGCACCGAGGGCGCGGAGGCGTGCCTCTGCCTCCGCTTTGTCTATTTCTAATATGTCAAGCTCTATCTCCTTGGCCATGTGCACCATCCATGCTTTACCTGTGAAACTCGAAGAGGCTTTTCTGGCTGATTGGCTTTGCAGTACTGTTCTTGCCCCTGCTGAGGAGGTCGAGCTCTCCGTACACGCCGGCATAGCCCGGCTTTATCCTTATGCGCTCGTGCCTGACGTTGTCTATGCAGAGGGCTATCTCCTCGCCCGCCACTTCTGCTATCTCCTCCGGCCTGATTGCAGTGAGAATATCGAATTCGTCGTGGAAGCGCTCTATCAGTGCACCGTACATCGATCGCACGTGCACTGAATACTTCGTCTTCTTGAGCGCGTAAGCTATCACCTCCTGCAACGGCACCGCGTGTATGTAAGGCACGGCGTTCTTGGGCTTGTACCCCTGTTCCCTGTCCGCAAGGTCGTTCACCCTGTGCAGCACGCCAACGACAAGGGGCTTGCCGCAGACCCTGCAGTTCTTTGTGGTATCTGCCTCTGGGTTCACCGAGAAGCCGCAGTCCCTGTGGCCGTCGTAGTGGTACTTGCCTTCTTCTGGGTAAAACTCCACCGTCATGCTGAACGCCTTCTCGTCCCTGTCCGTTATGGCGCCGATGATCTTGCCGTACGTGGCCTTGCCATCGATGTCGAGTACATTCGACTCGCGCCCCATGTTGCCCAGTGAATGCATATCGCTGTTCGAGACCAGCGCATATTTATCGAGCTCGGAGACGCGCCAGTTCATAGCAGGGTCCGCCGACAGCCCTGTCTCCAATGCCCGTATGCGCTTCTCCTGGTCGCCGTATGCCTCTTTTATTGAGCTGAAGCCCGACATGGCGCCCAGCACTCCGAAATACGGCGTCCACGCATGTGCCGGAAACACGAATGCGTCTCTGCTTGCCTTAAATACCTCCTCGACAAGGTGCGCGGCCCCCATCGACAGTATGGGGCGGCCGTCGCTTCCCAGGCTGCCGTACCCCTTCAGCGCGTCGGCGAGCGCGTCTACGGCATCGAAGCTCGGCAGGAGCACGCAGTGGTGAATGCGCTTCGACGAGCCGTTCACGCTCTCTATGGTGCATATCTCGTTGCTCAGGATGAACCTAGTTGCGCCGGTCGAGCCCTTCAGAGTGAAGAGCCCCGAGTCGCCGTCCTGCACCAGCGTTGACTTCAGCTCCCTGAGCCATTCAGGGTGCAGGAAGTCGCCGGTGCCTATGACTCCGAGGCCCTTCTCCTGCGCAGCCTGCTCCATTGATGTCGTATTGATGGCGCCGCTGCAGGCCCTCGCGAATCTCGAATGGACGTGCAGGTCTGCTATTACTCTCGTCAACCCACCTTACCGTACCTATCCAGCGCGGCTATGGCAACAGCCTTTATGTTAGGGTAAGTATCGAGGCCCTCGAGCCCCTTAATATCGAACCACCGGAGCTCGCTCCCCTCGCCCTCGCTGAGCTTCAGTTCGCCGCCGGTTTTCCTCATCACGTAAATGCTGTCGTAGTGTATGTGCGGCTCGTCCTTGTACG
>JAJZII010000036.1 GCA_021810685.1 Microcaldota archaeon | reverse complement strand
GATGGTCATGATCGCTCTCGTGCTGACTGCCGGAAGCTACGGCGCCTTCTCGATCGTGATACTGGCCCTCGGGCTCCTCGCCATAGTGGTGAACGTCACTATAAACTATGCCGATTTCATAATATTTCCGCTGTTCACGCGCATCTTCGGAATAACGACAGTCCCGGCGAGCAAGTACCGGATACCGAAATCGCAGGACGTTATAATCAAGTACGTCAACGGCATATACTACGCAACCGGATACCTCACCGGCAACGTGTACAGCTACGTGTTCACTTCAGAGCAGACGCAGGACGACCAGACCGTGCTCGCAGGCGCGATGGAGAAATGGGAGAGGATAGTGATGAACGCGGACTTTCCGTTCAAGATGAATGTCGTTGCCGTGCCGCAGGGCGTACAGCAGTACAGGGACGAGATAGATGGGCAGAGGGGCTACCTTGAGTTCCAACTTTCCAGGGAGGTCAACGGCTCCAACCCGAATCAGATGGTGGTGCAGGAGCTGCAGAGAAAGCTCGGCGTGCTGCAGGCCAAAATGGATAGGATATCCGCGGGAGAGCGTCCGCTTAACACTATAATATACATAGAGTCCACGGCCGTAGGGATAAGCGAGAAGGAAGCGGTTGACAACCTGAGCACGCAGCTCAGCCAGCTCCAGACGCTGTTCAACTCGTTCGACCTCAGCATAAGCAGGGTCATCGGGAGAGAGCTTTATTATTTGAACGTCCTCAATTACAGGGTGTTCAGCGAGGCGGAACTGGGCAAGATATTCCAGGTGCAAAGATAGGCGATAAAATGTCATTGATAAGGATCCAGAAGGTAATGAGCAACGAGCTCGCGAAGAGAGTGTTCCTCAGCAGGCCGCCGGAGCCCCCGTACCAGTACCTCCTCAATGATCCTACGGACTCGATATTCGTTGGCACCACCAAGATATTCGGAATACCGTTCACGTGGACGTTCGCAACACTGACCAACCCGCACCTCGCGGTAGTGGGAATAACCGGCTCCGGAAAGAGCTTCTTTGTGAAGACATTCCTGATACGTGCGAGCTACATATGGAACACGAACGCGATAATAGTTGACTGGGCAGGGGAGTACAAGGCGTGGGTAAGGCAGAGCGGGGGCGTAATAATAGCGCTGTCCAAGGGCGACTACATAAACATAATGGACCTGTCCGGCATGAAGCCGGTAGACAGGGTCAAACAGATCATGAACTCGTTGGACATACTTACGGACATAGCCGACTATCCGGAGCAGCGCAGGCTCACTTCCGAGGCCATAGAGCAGGCTTACGTCAACGCCGGTTTTGTGCTTTCCCAAGCCCCGGAGCGCGGCAAGGACGCGCCCACGCTCAAGGACGTCACGATGCTGCTCGAAGAAAAACTGCAGGAAGGCACTTATGCGTATCCAGCCGAACTGGAGAACGCGCTGTACAGGCTCAGACAGTTTACCAGAGAGGGAGAGGATTACTTCGCAAACAAGTCCACCATAGACATAGACAAGCTCACGTCATCAGGGCTCGTTGACCTGGACCTTTCGGCGCTTCCTGACGAGAATTTCAGGGCGCTTGCGGCGATGTTCATACTGCAGACGCTGAAGGAGAAGATGCGCGCAGAAGGGTGGAGCAGCAGCAAGGGCCTGCGTGCCATAGTGGTTCTGGACGAGGCGTGGAAGGTTGCCAGTGACAACAGAAGCGACGCGATAACCATAGTTAGGGAGGGAAGGAAATATCAGTTCGGTCTCATAGTCGCATCGCAGAATCCGACGGACATAAACGAGGCGATATTCTCCAACGTGGGCACCACGGTGATGCTGCGGATAAGGTTCGAGAAGTTCATGAACTACCTGCAGGGATCGCTCAACTTCTCCAATTTCATGAGAGGCGAGATAGGAAAGTTTGGAGTGGGGCAGGCTGCCTTCGACATGTCCTTCCATTCGGCCGTCCAGTTTCCAGACGTGTTCCTGCTGGACAGGATAGTCGGAGAGGAGCCTCTCGACGTCTATGCGATAAGCATAACCGAGGTGCTAACCCCCAGCGAGCTTGCGGACAAGAGCATACAGAAGGATTACCACCTGGAGAGGATAGACCTGAATTCAAAGCTTATAGAGGCCGGAATAACGTCGGAGGTGGTGCCGTCCGTCTTCGACGAGCTTGACAAGAAGGGACGCATAATGGACGTCAGGGAGTTCGTCCAGATACTGACCAGGAAGGGCATACCACGGGACGCGATTGTCACGCTTCTCCGCGGACTGAAGATAGTGGACATAATAATAACCAGGGTATTCGCATACTCCGGTCAGGGTGGCACATAGCATGGCCAACACGTTCGTAGTCAACAGGCTCACGCTCGAGAAGATACTCACCTCGTTCAAGGTGAGCAGCAAGAACATAGACGAGCTCAGCAACGCGGTGAACAAGATGCACAGGCACGTCAACGCAGTTGCCTTCGTAAACATGCTGCACAGGTACGGCATAAAGGATAGCGACATAACGAACATACTGCGCAGGATAGGCGTGGATGACATAACGATAACGGACATATTCAACATGCGCGACGAGCAGCGCATAAGCGAAACGTACGGAAAGATAGCGGAGCTTAGCATAGACTGAGGGATACCATGGCAGCAAAAACCGTCTGTATAATGTGCGGGAAGGAGAGGAACGGGATACGCGTACGCGAGGACCACGTTATACGCGCGATACGATGGATAAAAAGGAACGTGACGAGGAGCGAAAGGAACAACACGCTCGTCGTTTGTAGGGAGTGCTATCCGAAGTACAAGGCACAGAGAAGCCGTTTCGTGACCAGGCGCGCATTGTACGTAGGGATGGGCATCCTCTTCTTCGTGTTCGGGAACCTCCTGGCGTTCTCGCTGACCACCCTGCTCATCACAACGGCGGTGCTGCTCTTCTTCTATCTGCTGGCGCTATTCAACTACGTTCCGGCCCTTGACATTGGAAAAGCGAAAAAAGAGACTGCGGTTGGGGCAAAGAAGTAGCTTCATATTACTTGCGGCGCCAATGGATAAGCAGGATAAACCAAGTGCAATGGCACCTTTCTGGAGGAGCGCATGGCGGAAGAGCCCATAACAGTACCAAAAGTCGAGGAGATACGGTTCGGGGGAGAGTTAGTAGGAACCCTGAACGCAATACAGGGCAAGATAGCATCAATGCCGTTCTACACCAGCAGGATAGATGGGGACGAGCTCACCATAGCCAGAGTGGAGAGCAGGAACATCAACAAGAAGCCCTATCTTTTTTACATGATAAAGATCGGGAAGCAGGGGGTCAAACTAGTTTACTCGATACCTCCCGACACCAGCGAGAGGATGCGCCGCGCTGCGGTTATAAAGGATTTTGTAGCGATACTGTCGCTAGTGACGGATTCGTACAGAATAGACCAGTCGAAATTCTATCAGTACATAGACTCGGTGATGGACAACCTGCTCAAGGGCCTTTCGGAGAACTACAGCAGCCTGTTCAACAAATACGACGCGCTGCTTATGGAGTACAGGGAGCTCAAGAGACTCAACCTCGAGCTTAGCGCATCGAACAGGAATCTCACCGTACAGTCCTCCGAACTGAACGAGCGCAACCGTGTGCTCGAGGAACAGGTCAATGCACTCCAAAAGTACTCTGATGGGGCGCTAATGGCCATGGTCGGCGACTGGATAGAGGTGCACAACAACACCATAGACATAAACGAGTTCTCGAAAACGTACGGCATAGTCCCATCCAGGGTGGAGCAGATACTTGACAAGATGGTGAGCCAGAGATACCTCGAGATAAAGGAGTAGGTGCCATGAAGTACAACGTCAGGATAAACAGGAAGTTCCGATACGTCAAGACGTACATGGTGCTAAAGAAGGTGAACGAGAACACCAACGCGGTATCGAAACTCGTCCAGGGATTCGTAGACAGGTACTTGGCCGGTAAGAAGACGGGATCTTAGTAGGTATTCGGCGAGTGGATGGCAAGCAAGTTGCAGATAATATTGGTCGCTGCGGCCCTGTTGGCAGTGATAGTCGGCGTCTTGGCCTTTTACGTCCTTGGCGTGCTGCATTCGCTGATTGCGGTGTCTGCGGGTACTCCGACCGGAAGCATAAATGCAGAAGCGTCGCTTGTAGGAGGATATCTGCTGAGGTACAACAATGCAGAGCAGCTTGCGGGATACGCGCTGCTCAAGTACCTGGCTTTCAATGCCACCGGTGCAAACATAACAACGTACGTATACGGAAGCAACCCGGTGAGCAGGATTTACTTCGTCAACACCACCATTGGCGCAGTGAACTACTGCATACGGTGCTACGCGCCTGGTGCTCTCGCGGATTACCTGTACAATGACCTGTCTGCTTCCGGAATGATAATAAACAGTAGCAGCTTCAACTACGTGAGTCTGTCAAAGATAGGAACGGTGCCCAACGACTCCATAGTTATAATAGCCTCGGGCCTCATGCCGACCGGGCTGATGCCGTACCCCTCGTACGGAGGTCCGGGATTTGAAGGCAATGTAAGCCTGCTGACCCTACTCGGGCGTGGGGACACCGTGGTGTACGTTGGCAGGAATTTCACCACTACGATAGGGGTTGGCGGAGACATATTCGTAACTCCGCAGTACAGCCTTCTCGCACTCGAGAACGCGTCGATCATCGAAACGCCGTTGCAGGGCAATTCCACCACGCAGGGCTCTGCGTCAAATTCGACAATGACATTCGCGCTTCTAGGTGGCAGGGTCTTTGGAAATGCAACGGCGGTAGCCTCGGAACGGGGCACGTTCGTCGCACTTAGCAATTATCCACAATCGGGATGGGACAACGCGAGCGCTCTCGCTGCAGACATAAGCGATGCGGTGAGCTCAAGGTTTTGGTTCCCCGTACTTGCGCACGGAAGCATCAACGAGAGCATCACGAACAACACGGGTTATCTTCCGGCACTCACGAATGAGAATTTCATGAACTACTCTGATGTGAACAACAGGCTCGGAAGCTTATACGGAGTCGCGGTGGTTGACTTTTACAACGGAGGGACCCACAAAAACGTGACGGTGCCATTCACGCCGAGATTTAACAGCAACGGGGATCTTTACATGCCGCCGGTGTTCGGCGAAACGCAGAGCCTGCCTGTGACAGTTTCTGTCAGCGGTGCCGCTGGCCATCCGTCATCATACCACATAAGCGTGTACAACGCCAGGGGGCAGAACTTCGGCGCACTGGATCTGGGATTCTACAACCAATCATTCAATATCATACACTACTACTCATTCTCGATACCGAGCGGGTACTACATCGCATCCCTGCGCGACCTGAACAACGTAACCTACGGGCAGGCGATGTTCTACGTGTCCCCGGTTAACATAACGCCGGTCAACATGAGCTTCAAGAACGGCACGTTCGTCTTTTCGC
>JAJZII010000035.1 GCA_021810685.1 Microcaldota archaeon | reverse complement strand
GCCTGGATATATTCCTATAAGGACTATCGCGACAAGCGTTATCGCCACCACGGCGAACGTGCTCCTGCCCATTGCTATCGGATGCTCGCGCCTCCTGTCATATATGGAGCTCATCAGCCTGGCGTAGTAGTAGATAGAGAGGAAGCTGTTCAGTATGCCTATCAGCGCCAGCACCAGCATGTTAGACGATACCGCGCTCGAGAAGAGCAGGAACTTGCCCGCGAAACCCATCAGCGGAGGCACGCCGGCCATCGACAGCATAAGTATCGTCAGCGCTATTCCGGCAAAGCCATTCCTGTATGCCAGCCCTTTGTAGTCGTCCATGCTCTTTATGTTGCGGCCCTCAAGCCAGAGCACAATGGCGAACGCGCCTATTATCATCAGCATGTGCGCTATCATCTGGAAGATGCTTGACTCTATGCCGTACTGCGTGGCCACCGCGAGGCCTATGGTTATGTAGCCTGCCTGCGATATCGAAGAGTATGCGAAGAGGCGCTTAACGTTATACTGCACCATCGCCGCCAGGTTGCCGAAAAACATCGTGGCTATTGCCAGTATCTGCAGCATTGGGGAGAAAGTGGGCTTGCTGATGATGAAGACCGTGAACAGCACCTCCATCAGGGCGACGAACGCGACCTTCTTGTTTATGCCCGCGAGCAGCGCGGTTACGTTTCCCGGAGCGCCCTCGTACACGTCGGGTACCCAAAGGTTGAAAGGGAAGAGAGCTGCCTCCATGCCCAATGCAGCGATGAACAGCACAAGCGATAGCGCCACGATGTAGCTGCCGCTGAGCGACGGATTCGCCTGGAATGCCGAGAGGGCGAGGGTCGTGTCATATGGGAAGATCAGCGTAATGGCGAACGCGAGCACTGCTATGGCTATCGAACCTAGGAGAAAGAGCTTGACGGCTGCTTCGGTCCGGTGCTTTCCAGACACAGCGACCATCAGCACAGTAGGCACTGCCATCAGCTCCACAGCCAGAAGGATTGCGAGCAGAGAGTACGCCATCGGAACCACAAATATGCCGACTGCGGCGAACCCAAGCAGCATGGACGTGCCGGTGTAGGATTCGCCGTGCTCGTAGGATAGAGTGTTGACGAGTGCCAACCCTATGGCAAACAGTGCAGTGAACAGCATTGAGAAGCTGTAGATGTGAAGCAGGCCGAGCGCCACGAACGATGCGCCGGACCAGAATTCGTAAGCGGCGAGGATTGCGATGAGGCTGAGAACCGTCGTGCTGGCCGCATATGCGAACTTCTTTCTCCGGTGGAACTGCGCCGCGATGCCTGAGAGCGCGAGCAGCGCTATCATGGCGATGATGCCGTACGCGACCTCTGCCTGGATTGCCGTCATGGTTTTACCCTATATGCTTACTGCACTGAGTATCAGGAACGGGAAGACACCGAATACCAGTATGCCCGTTATGAGCACCGCATAGGAGGCGAGCTGCGCGCTGCCGGTGTGCCAGCGGGCCTTCGAGACTGTAGTTGTCGACAGGAACGACCTGTTCACAGCATAATACATGTACGCACCCAGCAGTATTATACTGAGGAGGGGCACTGCCCCTACTAGGCCGAACGTATGTATCGTCCCTATGAATATCAGGACGTCGGCTATAAAGCCGGCGGTGAGCGGCACACCGGTTGAGGCGAATATGCCGAACAGAAAGGTGTACGCGCTGGCGGTAGCGTCCTTCACTATGCCGTGTAGCATGCGCATATCGGTGTCACCGAAGAGCCTGTGCACAGCGCCGACCGCCAGGAAGAGCAGCGATATGCTCAGGCCGTGCGCGAGCATCAGGTACACCGACCCATAGGTGCCGAAGTAGTTGAGCGCGCTTATGCCTGCGAGTATTATAGCGCTCTCGACCATGCTGGAATAGGCAACGAGGCGCTTGAGGTCGGTCTGGCGCATCGCGACGAACGCCGCGTAGAACGCCGAGATGGTTGCTAGGCCGAACACGTACGGCGAAGCGTGCGATGAAATGGGCAGGAGCAGGAATAGGGTGAGCATGCCGTAGGCGCCGAACTTCGACAGCACCCCGCCTATGAGCATCGACCCCTGCGTAGACGCCTCGGCATATGCATTTGGCATCCACGAGTGCAGCGGAAATATAGGCATCTTTATTATGAACGCTATGAAGAGCAGCGTGAATATCGTCTCCTGTACGGGCGCAGGTATCGAGGCCGCGTTCGCCGCGATGTATGATATGTCGAAGCTGTGCACCGGGGTGTAGAAGTATATCATCAGTATGCCGAGGAGCAGCACAGCGCTCGCGAATATAGAATACACCAGGTATGTGTTGGCCGCTACCTTCTTCAGCGCCCCTCCTAGCGAGTAGATCATGAAGTAGCCGGCAACGACGCCGACGTCCCAGAAGATGTAGAATACCAGAAGGTTCGCTGAGCAGAATAGGCCGATGGCGGCCAGCTCGAACAGCAGTATGAGAGAGTTAGAGGATTTGACGTTGTCGGCCTGCACGTTGCCCCCGAGAACGGCGGCGAACGCCACCAGCGCGGCCATTATAACGAGAGCGAGCTGCACTACGCCGGCGTGGAAGCCGAACGTTATCCCGAAAACCGACATGTAAGGGTACGGAAGAGACTCGGAGAACGAGGCGCTTCCCTGCATGATTGATAGGTAGAGCATGTATGAGGCCAGGGCAAGCACTACCAGTGTTCCTGCGAGCGCTATCGGCCTTGATGCGCGCTTTCCTGCCGCCATAGATGCGGCCAGCGCCAAGATAAGCGTGCCGAGCATCGACAGCATGTATGGGAACATCATAGCACCAGTGCCGCCAGAAGCAGCATTATCCCTATTACGAACGCCATCAGGTAGATGTTGGGCTGGCCATTTACGGCCTGCCTTACCTTATCGCCTACAAACACCGTGCCTCTGCCTCCCGAAAGCGCGAGCTCGTAAATCGTGCTTTCCAGGTCGTCGGCAGAGTGAGCGACAGCGGCGAAGAACCCTGCCAAGTATATATAGAAGGCGTTAGTTATGCGGCTGTTGTAGAGCACACGGAGCGCAAGCTTGTGCTGCGCTGGCACGCTTGCGCGCGCATTCCTGAACATCCTGAACGCCACGTATGCGCCGACAACCACTATCGCGCTCTCCGCCAGGAAGCCGAGCATGCTTATGCCAAGAGGGCCGAGAGGCGCCTGCTGCGCCGTGGCCAGGTAGCCAGGCAGGTAGAGGTATGCGAAGGCGGCAGCGACGACCAATATGGCAAGCGCCGCTGGCGCAGCGAGCATCGTCTTAGGTATGTGCGCGTACCTGTTGGCGAGTTCCTCTTCCTCACCCTGCGGCGGCTTGCGCATAGGTACGAACAGCCACCGGAATATGTAGACGCTGCTCGCGAACTCTATGATCGAGAGGAGCGCGTAGACCCAGATGTTTGCCGAGAAAGCCGCGCTGTCTATCGCAACCTTGCCGAAGAACCCGCTGAAGGGCGCTATGCCCGCAATGGACAGCACGCCCACCAGCATGGTAATCACCATAATCCTGTTCTTCTTCGAACCGTATAGGTCGTAGATGTCAGATATCTCCCTGTTGGAGCGCATTATCGAGCCGGCGCCCATGAAGAGGAGCGCCTTGTAGAATGCCTGGACCACGAACAGCAGCATCGCCGCGAGCAGAGCATGCAGGCCCAATGCCACGAACATTATGCCGAGGTCCTCGATAGTCGAATACGCGAGTATGCGCTTGACGTGGCGCTCGGCCAGCGCGTTCGACGCACCTATCAGCGCCGACACCATGCCGAACGCGAGCATTATTCCAAGGAGATGCGCGCTTGCGAAGAGCGGCAGCAGCATCGCAGCGAGGAAGACGCCTGCCTTGACCATCGTAGACGAATGGAGGAAGGCCGAAACAGGCGTCGGGCCCTCCATTGCATCGGCGAGCCACTCGTGGAACGGGAACTGCGCGGACTTTGTGAATATTGCTATTAGCACCAGGGCCATGGCCACGCTCAGGGCAGGAGTATAGGGCGCCTGCATGATGGCGTAGAAGCCGAAGGTGTGGTAGGCGTTCCACAGCAGCAGCATCGCCACGAGCATGGAGATGTCGCCGATGATTATCGTGGTCATTGCCTTGCGCGCTGCCGTTGGCGCGCGCCTCCTGTGGTACCAGAAGCCTATCAGAAGGTAGCTTGTTATGCCAAGCATCTCCCACGCTATGAACATCGTAAGGAAGTCGGCCGCCACGGCAAAGAGCATCATCGCAGCCGCGAAGACGCTCATCTCGAAGTAGAAGCGCCCCTGCTCGCTGGGAACGTCCATGAAGCCCATCGAGTAGAGGAAGACGAGCGGGGTTATGATGCCGACGAGCAGCAGCATCAGCATGTTGAGGTGGTAGGTGGCGAACGAGAGGACGAAGGAGTAAGGACCGAGGCTGAACCACGTGAGCTGCGTTATTCCAGGCGTTGAGTATAACGCAGTATAGGTGATACTCGCCAGTGCCACAAGGCTTCCCAGCAGCGCTATGAGCCCGGGGGCGCGCCTGCTGCGCCCTGTAAGCAGCGCCAGGATTCCAGATGCCAGAAGCGCGAGCGCGGGATACACGACACTTGCGTCCATTTTATCAATCCTTTAGCTCTGAGAGCTTCGTGACGTCGAGGCTCACCTCGTTCCTTGTCATGAGCCTGTAAAATACTATAAGCAGCATGGCTTCTGCGGCTGCGACAGACCATATCGTGAAGAGCAGCGGAAGTATTGCCCCTGCTGCAGCGAAGTAGAAGAATGTAGTGGCAGCGAGAGAGGCTGACACTAGCACAATCTCCACACACATGATTATTATGGCGAGGTGCCTGCTTGTAGCAATGCCCGCCACGCCAGTGGAGAAGAGCGCGAAGCTGAGCATCAGGAAATATATCGGCATCATTTCTTACCGCCTGCTGCGTTGAGCAGCACGATTGAACCGAGGGCTATGGCGAAGAGCAGGAACGTCATCAGGTAGAAGATTCCGATGTAGGCTTCCAATGATCCAGACACGACTGCGCTGGTCGCGATATTGGACTGCATGTTCGTAAATGACATGCTGGAGAGAGGGTATGTCATGAGGGCGAAAAGCACCGCTGCCACTATGGCCATCGCCGTCGGCCTTGAGTGCCTGAATCGCGAGAAGCTGCCAGATGCTACTCCTATCACCATGTACGTCGATATGCCTCCGACCAGCACGAATAGTTGCACGACCGCCAGCAGCCCCTGCTGCATCATCAGGAAGAGAAGTGAGTTCATGAAGAAGAGCGATGCGAGCGCCAGGCTCGAGTGCATTATGTCTCTGAACGCCACTATGAGTGCTATGGATACGAACTCCAGTGCGGCGACGGCCAGGAAAAGCGCTAGCGAAAGCATATGACCAGCTCACTTGAGGTCCTCGGGCCTCTTTATGTAGTCGCGCCTGTCGTAGGCCT
>JAJZII010000034.1 GCA_021810685.1 Microcaldota archaeon | reverse complement strand
TTAGGAAACCAAATGGAAGCCAGAATGCGAAGGCGCTCAAGGTGGCCGTAGTAATGGCACCGGCGGATATCGCACTGCTAGACCAGCAGTACAAGCTCATTTCCTATATCACGACAAAGCTTATGGACATTGGCTACAGCTCGGTCAACATCACGTACTCGCCGAAAGTGAAGAGACCACAAGTCATGGCGGACGACGTGGATCAGGCAAAGAAAGACGCAATACGCGAAGCGCTCAGCAAGAGAGGGTGCGCCGAAGGAGGCATAATGGTGGAGAAGGCCATCGGCGTGGAATACAACGTAACGGCCCTCGAGAGGAGATAGCACCTTAGGGCTTACACGAATGCCATCGAGGCGTAGGTCACGACGTTCGTGAAGTCGTGGGCAGTCTCGCCGGAGTTTGAATAGTTGAGAAGCAGCCCGCGCTTGGCTCCATTCCTCTTTGCGAACAGCGCGGCAACGGTTATGGGCCCGTAGCCGCACACAGTACAGCCGTCAGTGCGCAGGCGTCTGTTGAACTCCTTGGTGTCGAGCGTGCCGAGAGCCTCGAAGAGCTCGTTGTCCTTCCAGTTGGCAGTGTTGACCGGCTCGTAGTGGTCGAAGTCTGAGCTTGCTATGACCGCCACGCTCCTGCCGAGCTCGTTGGCCGCTGCACTTATCGCTCCCTCGAGCGCTGCAGCCGCACTCTCGCTCTGATTGCCCATGCATATCATGCAGGCCTTCTTGCCCGGAAGCGCATACTGGATGAATGGCAGCTGCACCTCTATAGAGTGCTCTTCCAGATGCGCTGTCTCGTCCTCGGCCGCTACCCCTCCTGATGCTTTTATTATCGCTTCTGACAGTCCGCGGTCGTTTCTTACCACCCCCAACGGCGTCTTCCAGTCCTCCGTCGAGACCGCAATCGACAGTCCCAGGCCAGTGTGGTTTGGACCTATAATCACTATAGTATCAGCGTCGGCTGCCTTGCTCAGCGACAGCGCCCTGTAGGTGTGCGCCGAAGTCCTGCCGGAGTAGACGTAGCCGGCATGCGGCGCCACGAAAGCCGATGCGTCATGAACCTCCTTCACTTCCACCTTCGCGTTCGACAGCTCCCCTTTTATGAAACTTTCTATCTCTGCCTTGCCGCCAGGGTAGAAGCTGCCTGCGAAGATCGCCTCGTGCATTGTGACACCAACAATATTAATGGTTCGAACGCTACTTCTATACGTATTGCGGTGGGTGCTGATGGGGCTTATCATGCACGTAGATATGGACTATTTCTTCGCCGCCTGCGAAGAGCTCAGGCACCCAGAACTCAAAGGCAAGCCATTCGTGGTGGGCACGTATGCGGAGAGCGACAGGCGCAGGGGCGTTGTCCAGACCGCGAGCTACGCTGCGAGGAAGTATGGAGTGAAGAGCGGAATGCCTACTGCCGTGGCGTTCGGGCTCTGCAAAGAGCTAGGATACGTGGCGCCGGACGACCCGTACTATGAAAGGATGTCAGGGAAGGTTATGGCGCTGCTCAGGGAGCACGGATTCCCAATCGAGGTCATGAGCATAGACGAGGCCGCCGTCGACCTAGGAGACATGGGTTACGCAAGTGGTGAGGAGTTCGCAAAAGCGGTCAAAAAGGAAGTTAAGGACAGGCTTGGGCTGCCATGCAGCATAGGCATAAGCACTGGCAAGGCCTTCGCCAAGATGGCGTGCGACGATTCGAAACCTGACGGCATAAAGCTCGTGAAGCGCGAGGAGCTCGAGGCTTACATCGGCGGGAAGGACGCCGGTGCGCTTCCGGGCGTTGGCAAGAAGACAGAGGAGCGGCTCAAGGCTCTGAAGATAAACACCATAGCTGACATAGCGAAGAGCGATCCCATGGGGCTGATTGACGCGTTCGGAGTCATGGGCAGAGAGTTATACATGCTTGCGCACGGGATCGACACCAGCGAGGTGGTGGAGCACTCCGCCACGCTTTCCGTGGGCAGGGAGCGCACGCTTGCAAAAGATGTAGGCAGGGTGGACGAGGTGCTTGATGTCCTGAAGAGCCTGACTGACGAGGTGACGAAGGAAGTGCACGCCAAAGGCCTGCTCTTCAGGAACATAGGAGTTAAGGCGAAGTACTCTGATTTCACCGAGCGCATAAGGAGCACCACCACGAACAACTACACCGACTCTGCAGACCTGGTCTACTCCACGGCGATACGCCTGCTCGGGAGCCTCATGAACGGCCCCCGTGTCAGGAAGGTTGGCGTGCGCGTCTCCAGGTTCGTTGCAGAGAAGGGCCAGAAGAAGCTCTTCAATGCGCGTACTTGAGGTCCTGTATGTAGGCCCTGACTTCAAGCGCCGCTTTGGCGCCGCTGCCCGCCGCGGTAATCGCCTGCCTGTAGATGTGGTCCGCGACGTCTCCCGCGACGAAGACGCCATCTATGGCTGTCTTGACCTCGTCTTTAGCTACAAGGTAGCCGGCCTGGTCGAGCGCCAGCTTGCCTTCGAGGAACTTGGTGTTGGGCTGATAGCCTATCGCGACGAAGACACCGCTTATCGGCATCTCTGTGACCTCGTTCGTAATCACGTTCTTGATCTTGACTCCGGAGACCTTCGCGTCGCCGGTTATCTCTTCCACTGCGCTGTTCCAGATGACCTTTATCTTCGGGTTTGACTTGACGCGCTCCTTCATTATGTTGCTGGCCCTGAACTGGTCGCGCCTGTGCACTATCGTGACGCTGTTCACAAACTTCGTGAGGAAGAGCGAATCCTCCATCGCGGTGTCGCCGCCGCCAACGACAATCACGTCTTTGCCCCTGTAGAACGGTGCGTCGCACGTTGCACAGCTGCTCACGCCCTTGCCCACGAACTTCTGCTCCGATGGTATGCCGAGCCATTTGGCCGACGCGCCGGTGGCTATGATTATGCTGTTTGCCTCGAAGCTCTGCGACGTTGTCTTTACCTTGAACGGCCTTACCGAGAAATCCACCCCTGTGACGTCCTCGCCTACGAACCTTGAGCCGAACTTCTCGGCCTGCTTGCGCATCAGGTCGACCAGCTCGCTGCCCCCTACGCCTTCAGGGAACGCAGGATAGTTCTCCACCTCAGTAGTCAGTATCAGCTGCCCGCCTGCACTAACGCCGGTTATGACCAGGGGCTTGAAATCTTCTCTTGATGTATAGAGCGCGGCCGTTAGCCCAGCGGGTCCCGCCCCTATTATTATTACGTCTTCGACCATTTCTCACACCATTGGAATAGTAATGTATTAGTAATTTATTTCGCGTCCAACCTATTTAAAGATTGTCGTGTAAAGGAGCATGGCGACTTGATGCTTTATGTGAACGGCCTGGCGATAGCACTCGACAGGCATGAGAGCGGTGCCGACATCAATTTCGTGTCGCACGCACACACCGACCACATAGCCGCAGCGAAACGCTCGAATCCCGTCTGCGCCAGTGCCGAAACGCTCGCACTGATGGACGCTGCATACGGCATAAGGGCAACGACCGTCAACGGCGGCCGCCTGCCTGAATCGATGCGCATGCTGGATTCGGGGCATATGCTCGGCGCGAAGCAGCTCGCGGTGACGGACGAGGCGCATGGCACGAAAACATTATACAGCGGCGACTTCCAGATGCGCAAATCCGCTGCAGCCGCACCCATACAGATAACTGACGCAGACGTCGTAATCATAGACTCCACGTACCCGTACCCGGACGTGGGCTTCGACGACCACGATGAAGTAGAGGCATCGCTCCAGGAATGGACGCTCAACGCGATGAGCAACAGCGTGGTGCTATTCAGCGCCTATGCGATGGGTAAGGCGCAGGAGCTCGTACGCGTGCTAAACAACGCTGACATAAGGCCTATGGTAGGCAACAAGATATGCAGAATAAACAAGGTCTATGAGGCTAGCGGCATCAGGCTCGAGTACGCGCCGCTGCACGCCGATGACGGAAGCCTAGCCGTGGGAAGCGACAACTTCGTCGGCATTGTTGAGGGCAAAGAGCTCAAGGAGCTCGCATATTCGCTGGCCAAGTATGAATGTAGGAATGTCTCGACTGCCGTTGCGTCGGGATTCGCGAAGGTATTCAGGTTCAACATGGACGCGCAGTTTCCCTTGAGCGACCATGCGGATTTCTCCCAGAGCATTGATTATATAGAAAGCACAGGTGCGAAAAAAGTGGTTACGTACGGCAGCAACCAGAGGCTGTTCGCCAACAATCTGCGCGCGAAGGGCTACGATGCGATGCCGTTCTTAGAAGCGCCCACAAACCTTTTCGACGGCGGGCTCCGGACTCAGTAGATAGCCCTGCACTCATTTTTTAGCCTTAACGCGAGAATAGAGATAGGTAGCGATGCAGGTCAACATCGGCCCTGGGCTGGATCTGGATGCGCAGCTAGTCATGACCGGAAGGTGCTGCATACTCGGCCAGAGCGGTTCGGGAAAGTCATACCTCGTCGGCGTGATGGCGGAGGAGCTGTGCAGGCTCGGACTGCCGTTCCTGATTGTAGATACGGAGGGCGAGTATTCCAGCCTGAAGGACGCGTTCGGCGCGATATGGGTGGGCGAGGACGAGAGAGCAGACCTTAAGATGGGCAGCGTAGATTACAAGGAGTTGATTGCAGACAGCATACGCAACAGCGTGCCGGTGGTCTTCGACCTGTCGGATACGATGGACAAGAGCGCGCAGGTGTCGCACGCGCTTAGCGCGCTCTACGAGCTTGAGGAGGAGCTAAGGAGTCCATACTTGGTGATAATAGAAGAGGCAGATAAGTTCGCCCCCCAGGTGCTGCACAAGGGCACCAACATGGTGGAGGAGATAAGTGTCAGGGGCCGCAAGCGGGGCATAGGCCTGCTTGTCGCCACGCAAAGGCCCGCAAGCATAAGCAAGAACGTGCTCGCGCAGTGCTCATATGGCTTCATAGGAAGGCTCACGATAGAGAATGACATAGCCGCGATAAACGTGCTGCTCGACAGCAGGCGCCTGCGAGAAGAGATAGTGCACCTGGACACAGGGCGCTTCCTGCCGTTCGGCATACAGTTCGCGCATGTGTTCGCGGTGAAGAGCCGCAGCGTCGTGCACAGGGGAAGCACGCCGAAGCTGAAGACGACCCCATCGAAGAGGGCTGACATAGCCGCCATCGTATCGGAGCTGAAGGCGCAGCCAACCATGCGGGAACCGAAGGCGCAGAAGGGTCCAGGAAAGGAGGCGCAGAGGCATGTCAAAATCTTCGCGATAAAGGCAGCACGCACCATCGATGATGCGAGGCGCATCGCCGACAGGCTGGCCTCGGGAAGGTTAGGTGGCAGGCTTGGCGGACGGATGGGCGTGGAGAGCGTGGAGCTTGCATACATACCTATGCTGCACGCGCAGGTGCTTGCCCCAACGCAAAAGAGCTCGGTCTTCAAGGAATTTTACGTGGTGGTCGACGAGCGCGGCAGACTCATGAGGGACAGCG
>JAJZII010000033.1 GCA_021810685.1 Microcaldota archaeon | reverse complement strand
AGAGCATGGAGAGCGCGGAAGCGCAGCAGGAAGGGCTGAAGCATGGCATGCACCCCTCATTCCTGAACACGATAAGGCAGAAGGAGCGTGTAAAGGAACGCCTGAAGGGCATAAGGCAGAAGATAGGGGTATACAGCGCCAAGGGAGGCGTCGGCAAGACGACCGTTGCCGTGAACCTGGCTTACACGCTGGCCAGGATGGGCTACAGTGTCGGCCTCCTTGATGCAGATATAGACTGCCCCAACGTGCCGATGTTCCTTGGTACTGACGCCAAGATGGATATAAGCCATTTCCCGCTCAAGCCCCTTGACGTAAGGGGCGTGAAAGTGGCAAGCACGGCCATGGTGGTGGACGATGCGAAGAAGCCGATCATCTGGAGGGGCGCACTCGTGGCCAAAATGCTTGGCGATTTCTTCGAGAATACAGATTGGGGCGAGCTTGACTACCTTATAATAGACCTGCCTCCGGGCACCTCTGACAGCCCTCTGTCTATCATGCAGCTCCTTGATCTGAAGGGCTTCGTGCTTGTGACTACGCCGCAGAGGATAGCAGCTGTCAACTCTATAAGGTCAGGCCTGATGGCCAAGAGGCTCGGCGTTGCGGTTCTCGGGGTCGTGGAGAATATGTCAGCAGGGGAGCCAACAGCCAGCACGAAGGATGTGGCCGCAGCGACAGGTACAGAGATTATAGGCACCATAATGATGGACAAGAGGCTTGCCGAGATGGCTGATTCTGGTAGGGTGCCTGCGCTTGAGGATGACAAGGCATACAATGAGTTCAAGCGAATTGCAGAGCGCATAAAGTAATGCATAAATAGTTTTCCTCATTAAACTTACTGTAGGAGAAAGCGTCCGATACATGTATAGCTGAAATGCAATCCTATTTCCTGCGCTCTGTACTGCTTATCGCTTAAAAAAGGTGTAAACATGGCTGAAAACCAACTTGGAGGCCAGCAGATACTTCTGCTGCCTGAAGGATCGTCAAGACTTTTAGGGAGGGATGCACAGCGCACGAACATAGCTGTAGCAGTAGCGGTCGCGAACGCGGTCAAGACCACTCTTGGCCCGAAGGGCATGGATAAGATGCTTGTGAGCGACCTAGGCGACATCGTCATAACGAACGACGGGGCCACGATACTCAACGAGATGAACGTGGAGCACCCTGTCGCTAAGATAATGGTCGATATCGCGAAGACGCAGGATAGGGAAGTAGGGGATGGCACAACTAGCGTCATAATAATGGCCGGCGCGCTGCTGAAGGGCGCTGAGGAACTGATAGAGCAAGGTATACACCCGACCGTGATAATACGGGGCTACAAGATGGCTGCGACCAGGGCTCGTGAGGTCTTGGCCAAGTACTCGCGCGAGGTGGGCGAAGAGGAAGAGGCGCCGCTGCTGAAGATCGCCATGATAGCGATAGGCTCGAAGAACATTGGGGACGAAACAACGAAGACCCAGATTTCGAAGCTTATAATAAAAGCAGTCAAGCAGGTCATGGAGAGGGGCACAGACGGCAGGTATCACATAGACCACGATTATATAAAGGTGGAGAAGAAGGCAGGCGGCAGCGTTGCCGACACGCAGCTCATCAACGGAGTGCTGATAGACAAGGAGGTCACGCACCCAGGCATGCCGAGGCTTGTGTCCAATGCGAAGATAGCGCTGCTCGATGTGGCTCTCGAGATTGAGAAGACCGAGACCGACGCAAAGATAGAGATAACTTCGCCGGAGCAGATGGAGGCGTTCCTGCAGCAGGAGGAGCGCATGCTCAAGAGCATGGTCGAGAAGATAAAGAAGAGCGGCGCGAACGTCGTCTTCACGCAGAAGGGCATAGACGACGTGGCGCAGCACTACCTCTCCAAGGAGAAGATAATGGCCGCGAGGCGCATAAAGAAGAGCGATATCGAAAACCTAGCGAGGGCTACGGGCGCCAAGATAGTCACTAGCCTTGACGATTTGTCGTCTTCGGACCTCGGCTACGCAGGCACAGTGGAAGAGCGCAAGATCAGCGGGGAGCAGATGCTTTTCGTTGAGAAGTGCAAGGACCCGAAGAGCGTGGGCATACTGGTCAGGGGCGGCAACCAGCAGGTCGTGGATGAGTACGCGCGAGCCATAGACGACGTCATAGGCGCAGTGTCGGTCACGATGGCAGACAAGGGCAGGTATGTCCTTGGCGGAGGCAGCATCGAGATAGACGAAGCTGAGGAGCTTAGGAACTACAGCGGCGATGTCGGAGGCAGGGAGCAGCTTGCCATACAGAAGTTCGCCGACGCCCTCGAGGCAATACCAAAGGCTTTGGCCGACAACAGCGGGATGGACGCCATCGACATATTGGTCAGGCTCAGAAGCGAGCACAAGAAGAAGGAGGGCAGGATCTACGGCGTCGACGTGAACAGGAATGCGGTGGGCGACATGGTGAAGGCAGGGGTCTTCGAGCCTACCAAGCTGAAGGAGCAGGCACTCGACAGCGCCTCGGAGGCGGCTGAGATGGTCCTCAGGATAGACGACATCATAAGCTCCAAGGGATCGCGGGGCGGCGGTGGCGGCCCTCCTGGCGGCATGCCGGGAGGCATGGGAGGTATGGAATGACTGCATGAATCCTTCTTTTAGGCATGGGGCTGCGGCCCCATGCGAAATGTTTTAATTATGGAAGAGCAATGACTGTGGTGCATGGATGGCGGCCAAGAGAACCAATAACGTGATACTCGTCTTAGGGTCGCCGGGTGCCGGAAAAACCACCCTCATCGACGGCGTTAAGGAACGCAACAAGCGCCTGAAGATAGTCAACATAGGCACACTGATGCTAGAAGAAGCAGAGGCATCAGGCATAATGAGGGACAGGCTCAGGTACCTGCCAACAGCGAGGATTCAGGCACTGAGGAAGAAGACCTTCAGGCGTATAGGTGTCATGAAGGGAGCCGTCATTGTCGACACCCACGCAACAGTCGAAAAAGGGAACAAATTTATATTTGGACTGCCAATAACTGACTTGCCCCTGATGGGGAATATTTCAGGCATAATATATGTCGACGCCAGCACCGAGGAGCTGATGAAGAGGCGCGTCGCAGACACTCGCAGGAAGCGCGAGGCCGACGACGAGGAGGTGCTGAACCTGCAACGCCACCTCAACCTCGCTGTTGTGACGATGTACGGCTCGACGTATGACATACCTGTTTACATACTGCACAACGAGGATGGCAAGCTCAACAAGGCGAAGACGGACTTCGAGAAGTTCGTCGAAGACATTATCAAGAACGATGCGATAAGATGACAGCACTTCTGGCACTTACAACCCCGATGCCTGTGCAGGCGATAGTGCTTCTGGTGACAGTTGGCCTGGCCTACGTTGTGCTCTCTGTGCTCATACAGCGCAAGCTCACGAACCCGAAGCGCATGCGAGAGCTGCAGAGGCGCATACAGGAAATTTCAAAGGAGATGAACGAGCTAACCAAGAACAAAGCCCCACAGGAGGAAGTAGCGGCGAAGCAGAAGGAGCTCATGCCGCTCATGGGCGAGAATATGAAGGCTAGCATGAAGCCCATGTTCGCGCTGCTGCCAGTGTTCCTGCTCCTGTACTATGTGCTGCTGCCTAGTGCATTCGGCTCGTGGGCAGGCCATGACTATATCTTCCTTATAGGCATGAAGCTCGGTTATCTTGGGGTATTCTTCGCTACCGTCTTCATCCTCGGGATGGCCTCCACCGCAGTCATCATGGTTTACGACAGGAAGAAGGCCAAGGAAGAGAAGTCAATGGCCGTTGAGGTAGGGCAGGGTCAGTAGCAGGCCTTGGAAAGTTTTATTTATTTAGTGGCAGTATATATCTTGCATTTTTATCAGTCAAAAAGGTGTAGCAAGTGCCGAAACCAATGCATAGGTCCCACAGTTTCAGGAAGCTCAAGCGCGTCACCAAGACCGGGAGGAAGGTGGTGCACTACAGGCGCAAGGCACCCTCCATGCCGCACTGCGCCATATGCGCCGGCGAGCTCAACGGCATAAGCGCCAAAGGAGGCAAAAGCAGGCGCACCAACAGCAGGCTCTTCGGTGGCGTGCTGTGCGCAAGGTGCACTGCAGACGTAGTCAAGATGGGCTCCAGAATAGAGCGCGGCGACATGAAGCTTGACGACATAGGCGTCAAGCAGAGGAAGTTCGTCCTCCAGCTGGTTGCGCACTGATGGTTCGCGATGATAAAGGTTTGCATCTCTGGCAGGGCCTGCAGCGGCAAGACGACTTTAGGTAATGCCTTGGCCGAGGCGCTCAACATAGAGCACATAGGCAACACGTACAAAGCGCATGTGAAGAGCAACAAGGAGCTTGCGAAATTCACCCTTAACGCCAGCAAGAAGTTCACCAATGACTTCGACAAGGAAATCGCGAGAAAGGCCGCGAAGACCAACTGCGTCGTCACCACGCGCCTGGGCCCATGGATGGTCAAGAACGCCACGGTGCGCGTCTGGCTGAATGCGAGTGACGCAGAGCGCGCGAGGCGCTTCGCAAAGCGCGAGGGCGTAACTGCGAGAATCGCAAAGGCCTCGCTCACGAAGATAGATGGCGCAGTATACAGGAAGTTCAAGAAGGTTTATGGAATAGACGTCGAGAATGACCACGACGTGTTTGACATGGAGCTCTGCTCAGAGCGCATGTCGACGAAAGAGATGGTGTCCATGATCTCGCTGCTCGCGATGGAGCGCGACGGCAGCAGTTTCGGATAAAGATTACGCTTATGGTGATTTGATGTTGGTAGAAGCAGGACGCATGTGCATCAAGAAGTATGGCAGGGACGCAGGCAGCAGGGCGGTCATAATGGCCGTGGAAAAGGACGGCTTCGTCAAGATAATGACGGCTAAGAGGCCAGCGGAGCGCAGGTGCAACACCAGCCACCTGGAGTTCCTCAACGAGAAGATAGATGTAAAGAACAGGGAGCAGATCAACAAGGCGCTCGGCATACCCGAGAGGCCGAAGCAGCAGTCCAAGGCATAGTCATATACTCACTGCACTGACGCTGAATCTGCTTCGTCTAGCATGCGCATGGCCTCCTCGATGAGTTTCTCCTTCTTCGAGGAATCCCTGTCCAGCAGGTCGAAGAGCGCGTTGGAGTCGACTTTCCTGTCAAATTTTAGCTCGGAGAGCTTCGCCGCAAGCATGCTCATCCCCAATTCCTTCACTGAGAAGGAACCCATCCTGTTCTGGCGCAGCTCTTCTATATTCTTGGAGAGCTCGGGGCTGGAGAGCTTCGAGTAGTCTATGTCTATGAAGGCGCGCGGTGAGTGTTTTGAGACCAGGGAACGCACGCCGAGGTCGCTTATGCTGGTCCCCTGCTCCATCGTCCCCTCCAGGTAAATGCGTATCACTGGCCTGTCTGTGTGCTCCCTCACAATTGAGTCAATCTCCGTCTCACATGCTCCAATTATCTCGTTCCTGCTTGCTTCAGTGAACTTCAGGCGCTTCGAGACGAAGGCCCTGGAGTTTATCTGCACAAACTCATGGGAGCCGGTCTTCGTGTCGTACACTATGAAGCCTTTGCGCTCCTGCTCCCCCTCCT
>JAJZII010000032.1 GCA_021810685.1 Microcaldota archaeon | reverse complement strand
GGCTATGACTATGACATTCTTCAGCTCCTGCAGCCCGTCCATCTCAGTGAGCAGCGTGTCAACGACGCGCTCAGTCACCATCGAGTCGCCGGAGTCGCCGTTGCGCGAGAACGCTATAGAGTCTATCTCGTCTATGAATATTATGCAAGGAGACGCCATCTTCGCCTTCCTGAAGACCTCGCGCACCGCCTTCTCACTCTCGCCTACATACTTGCTGAGGAACTCTGGCCCCTTTATTGATATGAAGTTAGATTCGCGCTCAGTGGCCACGGCCTTCGCAAGAAGGGTCTTGCCGGTTCCTGGCGCCCCGACGAGCATTACACCCCTGATCGGCCGTATGCCCATCTTCTCAAAGGTCTGCGGTTTCTTTATCGGTAGCTCTACAGCTTCCTTGAGCTGCGCCTTGACGTTGTCGAGCCCGCCGACGTCATCCCAGTGCACGTTCGGCCGCTCGATGAACACCTCGCGGAGCGCGCTTGGCTGTATCGCGCTGAACGCATCCACGAAGTCGTTCTTCGAGACCTCGAGGCTCATCAGCAGCTCGTTGGGCACGGAACGTTTGTCGATTATCTTGGGCAGCAGGCGCCTCAGCGTTGCCATCGCCGCCTCTCGCGCGAGCGACGTTATGTCTGCACCTGTGTACCCGTGCGTCATGTCTGCGAGCTCCTCGATATTGACGTCCTTCGCTACCGGCATGTTCCTAATGTGAATCTGTATTATCTCCTTCCTGGAGTTTCTGTCTGGCACGCCTATCTCGAGCTCGCGGTCGAAGCGGCCCGGCCTCCTGAGTGCCGGGTCTATTGCATTGGGCCTGTTGGTCGCGCCTATCACTATGACCTGTCCGCGGGAACCCATCCCATCCATGAGCGTAAGCAGCTGCGATACCATTCTGCGCTCGACCTCGTTTGTCGCCTCTTCGCGCTTAGGCGCTATGGCATCAATCTCATCCATGAATATTATGGTTGGCGCCTTCTCCTTCGCCTCCTCGAAGATGCTCCTCAGGCGCTCCTCGCTCTCTCCCACAAACTTGCTCACGAGCTCCGGCCCTGATATATCTATGAAATGCGCGTCGCTCTCGTTCGCCACTGCCTTGGCGAGCAGCGTCTTGCCCGTGCCAGGGGCGCCGTAGAGCAGCACCCCCTTCGGGGGCTCTATACCCAGCCTCTCGAACAGCTCAGGGTAGCGAATGGGCAGCTCGACCATCTCGCGTATCTTCTGTATCTCGTTCTTCAGGCCGCCTATGTCCTCGTAGTGTACCTCTCCTATCCTGACGAGCGACTCCGATACAGGCTCGGTCTTGACCACTACCTCTGTGTTCGACGTCGCCCTAACGACGCCGTGCGGCGTCACCTGCGCGACGATGAAGTTGAAGACGTAGCCGAACATGGGCACCGGAACCACGTCGCCCTTGACCAGCGGCTTGTTCTCCAGCTTGTTTTTAGCGTATTCTGCGAAATCTGGGCTTATGGGAGTGCGCTGGTTCTGCGGCGGTGCGAGTATGACGCGCTCCGCGTCGTTAACCTGCGCCTTGGTCACAAATGCCTTGTCCCCTATGCCAAGGCCCACGTTCTGCCTTATATAACCGTCTATGCGTATGAAGTCGAGCCCCTCATCCTGCTGGTGGGCCTGCCAGACTACTGCGGCAGTGGACCTGCGTTTGCCCTTGATCTCGACTATGTCGCCGCTTATCACGCCAAGGAGCTTCCTGCCCTTGGAGTCGATCCTGGCTATGCCACGACCATCGTCCGTGACCAGCGCGCCCGCGACTGTGAGTTCTATTCCGTTTACCAATGCACCACGTCCTACAATGCGCTGCCTCTGCTGCAGGCGCAGCAGCTGCACAATATCTAATAAACGCCTGCAATCCTTTTATACCTTGCCTTGCTTCGAAGTGCCGCCCTTCAACCTGAATATGGCACTGCCGCAAATACTTAGAAAGAAAAAAGCCGAAACATGCAATGCAAAATAAATAAAAGAAACTAATCCAACACCCGTGGCCGTAGCCACGACAGCCCACCGGACCTAGTAATCGGTGTTGTCATCGTCCATGTCGTCCTCGTCGTCCTCTTCCTCATCGTCGTCGTCTTCCTCTTCTTCTGCCTTTGCCATTGTGTCACCTTGGTGCCTTGCGGCGTGCATATACTCCTAGGAACATATAAAAGCGTATCGCATCTTTTCGCATTTCAAGGCTGCCATGACGCATCCGCCAACAGCGCGTTTCAACGGGGATAGTAATAAATATCTTAGCGTAGGAAATTTAATCGTCAAAGCCTTATTCAGCGGCTTATACTATGTCAGGGCTAGGTGCTTCACTCTTACCTACGCCCCGAGAGGCAGCAAAATGAGGTAATGCACAGCAGTGTATGATATTAAAAATGGTGAACCAAATGGCAGACAAACCACACCTTAATCTGATCTTCATAGGACACGTCGACCACGGGAAGTCGACTACGGTAGGACGCCTGCTCTACGAAACCGGCGTGATAACGCAGAGAGACATAGACAGGTACAAGGAGATAACCCAGCAGATGAACAGGCCGACGTTCGAGTTTGCATTCGTCATGGACCAGCTCAAGGAGGAGCGCGAGCGCGGAATAACCATAGACATCATGCACAGGGACTTCAAGACCAACAAGTACTACTTCACTATAATAGACGCACCTGGCCACAGGGACTTCGTGAAAAACATGATAACGGGCGCGAGCCAGGCCGACGCGGCTGTGCTGGTGTGCAGCGCGGCAGACGGCCCGCAGGCCCAGACAAGGGAGCACGCAATACTGGCGAACGTCCTCGGCATAGGCCAGGTGATAATAGGCATAAGCAAGATGGACATGGTCAATTTTGAGCAGGCTAAGTACGATGCCGCTGCCAAGGCGGTGAAGGACCTGCTGAAGAGCCTGGGCTACAAGAACGTCGACGCGATGCCTGCAGTGCCATACTCTGCGCTTCAAGGCGACAACCTTGCCAAGAAGTCCGACAAGCTGCCGTGGTACAACGGCCCGACGCTGCTCGAGGCGCTCGACAACCTTTCCGTGCCAGCAAAGCCGACCGACAAGCCGCTCAGGCTGCCGGTACAGGACGTCTACAGCATATCAGGCTTCGGGACCGTGCCTGTAGGCAGGGTCGAGTCAGGCACCGTCAAGCCAGGCGACCAGATAATAATAATGCCTGCAGGCGTCAAGACCGAGGTCAAGAGTATCGAGATGCACCACCAGGCGCTGCAGAAGGCTGAACCTGGAGACAACATCGGCTTCAACATCAAGGGCGTCGAGAAGAAGGACATAAGGCGCGGCGATGTCATAGGCCCGTCGAGCAACCCGCCTGCCGTGGCAAGCGAGTTCACCGCGCAGATAATCGTACTGCACCACCAGAACGTTATAGCCAAGGGCTACACGCCTGTGTTCCACATCCACACCGCGCAGATAGCCTGCACGATCTCGGACATACTCGAGAAGAAGGACCCGAAGACGGGCCAGACGCTCGAGAAGAACCCAGAGACGATCAAGACCGGCGACATCGCCATAGTCAAGATCAAGCCCACGAAGAACGTATGCGTGGAGAAGTTCAGCGACTTCCCGCCCCTCGGCAGGTTCGCCATCAGGGATATGGGAGAGACGGTCGGTGCGGGCGTCATACTGGACATAACGCCTGCTGCGGCGGGCAGCAAGTGAGCTGAGGTAGTGGTGTGGCAAATATAGCAGTGATAAAGCTCGCGAGCATCTCGCAGGCCGATGCCGATTCGGTGATGAAGCAGATACGCGACATCGCGGTATCGATAGGCGTGAAGTTCAGGGGTCCTATACCGCTGCCGACGAAGCGCATAAGCCAGACAACAAGGAAGGCTCCAGGCGCAGACGGCAGCCACACCTACGAGAAGTGGGAGCTCCGCATCCACAAACGGCTTATACAGCTGTACGTCAACGACCAGGCCCTCAGGCAGGTTATGCGCATACCTGTGCCTGATACTGTGCAGATAGAGATAAGCCTGAGCGGCTGATCAAGCTTACGCTTTGCCATTTTCTTTTTTTGGCATTTTATTCCTTTTCCTTTCCTTTTCTCTTTCCTGCTATGATAGGAGCACTTTTAAGTTTTCGGGCCTAATTACTCTTGCGGTTGGCCATAATTAGCAAGGCTGGCGTGGAATATCCATCATGCACGAATCAGTGATAAAGCCTCCAAGGCTGAAGCCCGGCGGCACAATAAAGATAATCGCGCCCTCCAGCGCGGCCATGTCTACTGGCAGCCTGCCGAACGCCGTAAAGTTCATAGAGAAGCATGGCTTCAAGGCAAGCCTCTCCCCGAGCCTTACGAGGGAGTCTCCCACCAGGTACCTTACTGCAGGGGACGCCATAAGGAAAAACGAGATAGAGAACGCATTCAAAAGCGACAAGATTGACGCCATAATGGCCCTGCAAGGCGGCGCTGGAGCCATAGACTTGCTCAACATAATAGATTATGACATTATAAAGGACCATCCGAAGGTGTTCATAGGCTACAGCGACATCACTCTGCTAGAGCTTGCCTTCATGCAGAAGGCGCACCTCGCTACTTTCCAGGGTCCTATGCTCATAGACCTTGCAGAAGAGGACAAGTTCGCTGCCGAGCTCAATTGGAGCACGCTGATGAACATAGTCAGCAATGGCGACAAGGTCGCTCTCAGGAACCCAATGGAAGCTAGCTGGTCGCGCGTCATAAATGACGGCACGGCCTACGGCCGCCTCATGGGGGGCAACTTGTCTGTTTTCTCGCTGGTCATAGGCACAAAGTACATACCCGATTCCGAAGGTAAAATCATGTTCTTCGAAGACGTAAACATAGAGCCATGGATGCTCGACAACCTGCTTTCCTCGCTCGTGCTTCGCGGAATACTGCAGCGGGCCAACGGCGTTGTGTTCGGCCAGATGCCGAACTTCGCCATAGAGGGCATAGCCGGCACGCAGAGCGCCACCTCATATATTTTCAAGAACCTCTTCCTTGAGGATTACATAAGTGCGACGATGCACAGCGCAATGCAGGACACCATGACAAGCAAGATGCAGAAGAAGCCCACATTCATAGAATTTTCATGCTGCCACGGCAAATACATAACCACCGTGCCTCTAGGTATAAAAGTAAAGTTGGATGCAGGCGAATGCACCCTTACTATGCTCGAATCTGCGGTCGACTAATGCCAAGGGACTGCCTCAAAGCATATACGTTATGGATGTCCTAGCAACAAACAACAAAGAAGAACAGGGAAAAGCAGCTTGGCAAGGGCTATTTGTATATAACAGTAAAGTTTCAGCGACGCAAACCCCTTTATAAAGGACGCGACACTAATGCTGTAGAATAAGGTGGTTGGATGGTGGCGATAAACGATGTCATTGGCGCGCTCAAGCAGTGCAAGGATCCCGAACTAGATGCCAACATAGTGGATCTTGGGCTTATCTACGGCATAAAGGTCGCGGACAACAACGTCAAGGTCATCATGACCATGACGAGCGCGATGTGCCCCGTAACGTCGCTCATACTCGCCGACGCGCAGCTGAGGCTCGAGGCGCTGCAGGGAATAGGCAAGGTGGAACTGGAGCTCGTCTGGGACCCGATGTGGAACCCTGACATGATGAGCGACGAACTCAAGTACAGGAACTGACTCTAATACACCGCGTCCTCATCCGCCCGCTTGTAATCAGATATCTCATTGTCAGTGAACCAGACCTTTATCTCGCGCTCCGCGGTGGGC
>JAJZII010000031.1 GCA_021810685.1 Microcaldota archaeon | reverse complement strand
ACTGTTATGTTGCCCAGCTTTGAGTAGTTTCCTACGTTGACAGCGCGAAGCACGAGCCTGTAAACACCGTCCTGTGCGTACGGCGCAGCGGTTATTTTGAGCTTCATCGGATTCTCGTAGAGTGGAGACGGTTGTGCGGACCATCCATTAGGAAGGCCTATCGCTTCGAACCTGTCCCAGCCTATGTTGACGTAAGCGCCGCTCGCGTTAGACGTAGATGCGGATGCGAGGACGTAGAAGCTCTCCCCAGGTCCTAGCTTCCCTAGATATATGCTGCCGTTGTTGTTGAGCGTGCCGTTGACCGGACCCTGTATCGCGAGATACATGGCTCCCGACTGTGCCGCAAGCACTGACACTAGAAGCAACAAACCCGTTATGGCCATGCGCATAAGCATCACTACTCTTAGGACAGCTAAGCTTATTAAGTTTCACAGCGCGTTCAGAGCTTGCCTATGTCGTTGACCACGTCTATGTCAAGCGCACGCTTGCCGAGCTTCCAGTTGGCCGGTATCGCGCACACGTGCCCTTCCGCCGCCGGGGTGTCGCGTATGTACTTGAGGCCCATCAGCACCGTGTATATGTGATCGACGTCCTTCCCTATCGCATCGTTGTGTATCGCGGCGTACTGGACCACTCCGTCGGGATCTATTATCACCGTGCCTCTCCTTGCCGCACCAGTTTCCTGGTTCAGGTAGCCGTAATCGGTAGATATCCGCTTGTTGAAGTCATCCACTAGCGGTATCTTGCTCGTCTTGACCCGCGGCGAGGTCTCGCTCCATGCCTTGTGGGAGAACACGCTGTCCGTGCTGATCGCGACTATCGCGACATTGTTCTTTACGAATTCTTCATAGGAGCTCATGAATGCCTCTATGTCTGTCGCGCACACGAACGTGAAGTCTCCTGGATAGAAGGTGAGTATGACCCACTTGCCCTTGTATGATGAGAGATTGAACTCCGCTATCTTCTGCGTCTCTGGGAACCAAGCCTTTGCCTTTATCTGCGGTGCCACGCTTCCTATGTCGAACTGTGCCTGCATAATATTACCTAGTTATATGTACGTGGAAAAATATATAACCGCAGTTGTGTAAAAAGGAGGCAGTGCTACACGCCCAGCTATCATCCCGTAAAATTCCTGTGCCATCCGCTTGCCCGGCGGCTCTCAAATAGGAGTGACTTCAGTTTCTCCTGGATTGGCTCAGCGCTTCCTTACTAGGGTGCTTATCTCCTGTCGGACCTTCGCCGCCTGCTCCCTATCCTGTCTGGCCTCGCTCTGGTTGCCGATGCTGATCGTCAAGCCGGCCACCTTGTAGCTGGGATCCACATTCTCTGCATTCTTGATGTAAGCCTGTTCAAGCATATTCAGGTTGTCTATCGCATACCCGAGGAATTCTGGGCCGTAGCCTGCCTTGTAATATCCGAGCGCCAACCCCGCAGCCATGTCAAAGTACTTTATTGATATCTGCGGTTCGCTGTTCATGTAATCCTTCGCTGGTATCTCCAGCGTGGAAACCGACTTTGCAGCGTAGTACGCTGCCACATCCTGCTTTCCCATTATCTGCGCATTACCCGCCGCTACGGCGTAGTACTGTGCGGCAGATTCGAAATCGAACTTCGCCTGCTCCCATTGCGCATTGCTCGCCGGGTCTGATATCTCAAAAGGCAGGCCCTTCAGCTCCTGGTCGAGCTTCTCCTGCTTCTGCTCGCTCTGCTCCTGCTGGGGCAGCTGGCCTTTAACGCTGCCTGTACTGTTCGAAACACTCCTTGTAATCTGCGAAATCACGCCGCGCGTCTGCGCCACGGGCTCGTCTGCCCGTGCGCCGTGGTACGCGCCTATCGCCAATCCTGTTGCGACTGCCACACCTGCCACTGTGGGTCCGAACCTTTTCCAGTTAATTCTCTTGTTCATGGCGATCCCGGTTGGTTTTTGAATATGGTGTGTTAAGGAAAGTGGGTGGGATAAGGAGTCGGTGGGTTAAAACATTAGTTTCCTTAACACAAGGAAGTATGCTCCCTCGAAGATATTTAAATCTCGCCTTTTATCAAAATTTATTTGAAATAAATTGTTATTTTGTATCCCGTGCCCCATGAAATCGTGGTATTCCAACGTGCGCTACACCCACTCTATCTTCCTGTAGTTCTGCCTCATGTCGAGATTGCGTATCGGAAGGAGGCCCTTGAGCACCTTCCTCACAACCGCGTACTTTATCTCCGCGTCCTCGTTCCTGAATATCACCTTGTGCCTCTTTACCGCGTACTCCATCGCGCTCTTCTCGTCCGGTGCGCACACCATGCCGAACGACCTGAAGCTGCCGCTGACAGGGGCTATGAATTGGAAGGTGTTGATCAGCGGCAAGTCGCCGTCTATGCCCATGTAAAACTCCCTGGCGCTTGCGAACGCTACGTTTGTCGTGGTCTTGGTAAACCTGTAGTTTATCATGTAGAAGAGCGACACGTGTCCCTCCGGTCTCTGCATTGCTATCGTGAATCTCTTTATCACGCCGGACTTCTGCAGCATGAAGATCCTGTATCGTATCACGTTGCCGCTCATCCCCGTCCTCCTCGACAGCTCAGACAGGTTCATCCTAGAATCCTCATTCAGGCTCTCGAGTATGAGTTTGTCCTTGTCGTCTATCCCGCTTTCCTTGTCTACCTTGTGTATCAGCTTGCTGGATAACGGAAGGTATCCGAAGTGAGACAGCACGAACTCCGATGGCCTTATCATGACCCCGTAATCCGAGAAGTGTGTCGCTATCCTAGTCTCCCAGATTATGTAATCTTCAGGCCTGGTTGCGGTGGCGTAAACCACTAGGTCAAAGTTGCCTTCCGTAAGGTAGGCTTCCTGTGCGTTGACATCACCGGCGAAGAATTCTGCCAATTCTTTCTCCGGCGGCCTCTTGGAGAATGACACCGCTATTAGGTGACGCTCCCTAGCCCCTAGCCTGTTCTCGTCAAGCTCCAGCACGAAGCGTATCCCAAGCTCTCCCGTAAGTTCGTCCACAATCCTCTTCGCAGTGAGCCTCGAGCAACCTGCGATCTCGGCAAGTCTGCTCACGCTGATCCGCGCATCGTTGCTCAATTCCCTCAGGATGAGCTTTTCGCGTTTGGAGTACTCCATGATACACTGACGCAACTCAGTTATATAAATATACATTTTTCGCAAAATGCACAAACAATTTTTGCCATTGTGCAAGATTTATAAGGTTGGCTTCACGATGTCTTCTGGGGAATGGTATGAAGCTGGGACACAAGGCGCTCCTCGCGCTGTCCGCGGCAGTGATCGAGCTTGCCGCGTATCCGATACCTCTCGCGTACGCGGGGAAGGACATCGGTACGGTGCAGCTCCTATTCTACGTATTCCTTACGGGCTCTGCCGCGTCGCTCATCATAGGCATTGCCCGGGACGGGCTGCGCGGAATACGGGAGATAGTGCTCAACAGGAATACCCTCGCCATAGTTCTCCTCGTCGGCCTGTTCAACGACGCGATATCCCAGATGCTCCTAGGCATAGGCGCCGCGAATACAAACCCGAGCATCGCCGCGATACTTTACCGCAGCTGGGTCATAATGGCTGCCATCATGGTCCCGTTTGCACTGAAGCAGAGGGTCGGCAAGGCGCAGTACGCAGCTCTGCTAGTGGGCTTCGTAGGCATATACCTGATGGCCGCGGGTCCTGGGGTTGCCGGGATAAACTCGCTGGAGGCCCCGTTTCTCGTGCTGATACTCGCATCGGCCTTCGTTGTCACCCTGGCAAACCTGTTCATGAAGATGTACAACGCAGACACGTTCAGCTCGGTGGCCATATTCAACTTTGTTTCGCTCGCCTTCTTCGCCGCACTGGCCGTAGGGACCGGCACGAGCCTGTCAGTGAACTTCACCCCCGCGGTCACGTTCGCCATACTGTTCCTCGGGATAATAACGTACACACTGGGAACGACGCTCTATTACTATGCCTTTAGGATCCTCGGGCCCATATTCGCCGGAAACGCGATGCTGATAGTGCCGTTCATGACGATACCGCTGTCGTACCTCGCGCTCGGCACTCCGATGAGGGCGATATACATTGTGGCCGCGCTCATGCTAAGCGCAGGCATAGTCCTGCAGAGAAAGCACTCGTCATCCGCACCTGAGAGAATAAAGAGACGGGAACACATGCACGCCGCAGTGCGGCTGTTCGATGTCACCGGTGCGTTCACTGACAACAAGCACGTCTCCGTGCTATCGCACATCTCGGGCACGCAGCGTTCGTTCGCCATGGTTGCGGCCCGCATTGACAACGAAAACACTGTGATAGAGCAATTTGCCGACAAGGGTTGCCTCGCCTTCACCAGCAGGAACCCTCCGCAGTGCGTCACGGAGAAGGAGATCTCTTTCATAAGCGATGCGCTTGGCGTAGGCAACGATGCAACTGTCGTTATAGCCATGGGGCGGCCGGAGGTCCTAGAGGACGTATTTTACGCGCTGTACGGATCACGGGCGTATCCGGAGAAACGGCATGCCGGCATCACGCCTCCTTCCTCCGCAGCTCCATGAGTGTCGACATCGCGATTTCCGTTTCTGCAGGTCCAGACACCACTACGCACGAGTAGCCGTATCTCTCCGCGCCGCGCACCATTGGGTAGTCATTGCCTCCCTTGTGCATCTCGTCTCCGACGTAAACTAGACGGCTGAGGTCCCACCCGTTCCTTTTTGCAAGTTCCTCTACAGCGAACAGTTTGTCGACGCTGTTCCTCACAGTCACGGTCGTTCTTCCGCTCCTCTCCACGATCAGCGTCTTGGGTACCAGGTTCGTGAGATCCGCGATCCACGTGTCGCGATAAGTCCCGTCCGGATCAAAGCCGCTCCGTTCCTCGGAAGTTGCATCCGGTATAAGTGCGATTGCCATCTGCGATCCGCGGTCGTATATCCTTGGCGTCTTCCTGAGAACGCCTCCGAGCATCTCTATCATCCCCTTCTTCTGCACCGCGTCTATTATCTTCATCTTGTCGTAGCCGCTTAGCGACGGCTCATCGTACTCGTGGACAAGCCGTCCGGCGCGCACCGCCATGACCCTGCTCCCTCCGTTGACCACTGCCCAAACGTTGGGATAGAATCCGACCTCCCTCATCTGCGCGACCAGCGGGATTACAAAGTTGGTGTTAAGGCTTCGCACGCTGGCCCCGCTCACGATCCCTATCCTGCCATCCTCGAGCGAGCTCGCCAACGCGATGAAGTCTCTCGCCATCTCTGCGCCCATGCGCCTGTCCTGTTCCCTGAGGGTTCCATCAACATCGAAAAGCGCCAGTGTGCCGCGCCCAGCGTAGCACACGGCCGTACGCATCTCTCCTACGCCAATGACCGCTGACTTCTTTTCTGCGAACCTCTCCATCGTGCCACCAATAAAGCTCCGCATTTCATGATTTATAAACAATTGCAAATTGTAAACATCATTTGAAGAATTCCCCACAATTGGAAAACGCTCACTCCACTGCTGATGACGGCACCACCGACGTGTGCGTCGCGTCTTCACGGCGGCATCTTTGTCTCCGAACGCGTAGGAGCAACTTTTATATATGCTCTTATCCATATCTATACTTGTTTCTGCTGCCTATGGCAAATTTTAATAAGCCAAAGGTTACAATGTGTAGTACCTGCCAGGGTGGCAGAATCCGGTAACGCGTGCGCCTGGAAACAAGTGCCCGTTAGCGCATGACTCTTTGAGTCTTTTGGGTTCAAAAGCAACATGCTGAATATCCCAACCCTGGCGTTGGTGTTTAATATGGCTGAAGATAAGCGACAACAGAAAGAACAAAAGGAAAAGGCCGACGATCTCGGCATCATTAGAATGGCCGGAAGGGACATCCGCGGCAATTACAGCATTGTCAACGCGCTGATGCAGATCAAGGGCATAGGGTACAACATGGCGAGGGCTATAG
>JAJZII010000030.1 GCA_021810685.1 Microcaldota archaeon | reverse complement strand
CGACAGGGGCACCATATCGGTCAGGATGGGCAAAAGCATAGCCGCGGAGGTTGGAATAATACGCATCATAAACGAGATCATAGATGAGGCGGATTACGTGGACAGCGGAGGGGGCCACAACGAGGCCGCGAGCATACGCACGGACAGCGCGCACATGAAGGAGCTTCTTGCGCTCATGCTCGATAAGCTCGGCGTCATGCGTAGTTAGAAGCTATCCATGTTGCCTCGCTCTGCGTGAGGCCATATTTCCGCATCAAGAAGTCGTACGCGTCGCCCATCGCCGTCTTGTCCTCGGCGGCGTGTGCGTGGAGCATCTGGGCTATGAGCGCCATCTCTGTCCTGCGTATGTCCCTGACGCTGGAGTTTATGGCGCGCTGAAGTTTCTTGGCTATCTGCGCGCCAGAGCCGCGCTCCTCCTTTGATGCCGAAAGGGACTTTATCACCCTGGGGAAGGCATAGCGCGCCATGGTGCTCGGGTAGTTTTCTTTGGCGAGCGATACACCGCCGGACATGAGCGTGTTGGTGTAGCGCATGTATGCGTAGTAGTGCGAGCGGTTAGCGCGCGTGAGGTACATCGATGCACTGGAGATGTTATCCATGGCCCTGGAAAGATCCTTGCCATCCTGATAGCGCCTGTGAACATTCTCCTCGAGCCAATTGAGCAGCATTTCCCCGTCCATGTCGGCCGACATCGCTGCGCGCATCGATGATGTCAGGGTGTTCGCCATGAATATGCGGTCGAGCACAGCGAAGATGTCGTGCTTCTTGTCGCGCATGCCGACCACGTCCATCATGCCCTCCGGTGCGTTCGCCACCACAAACATGTCGCCTATCGCGCTGCGCGCATCGCCGTCGTTTCTTGCCGCTATGGCGTAAATCGTGTCCTCGTCGACATTCATGCCGTGCTTTTTGCACAGGTCAATGAGCATGCCCGCGAGAGCCCGCACCTGGAGCTTCTTGAACGCTATGGGAATCGTACGGTTGCGCAGGAACGTTATCGACCTGTCCCACATGTCGTTTGCTATGAATATTATCGGGTTCCTCGAGATTTCAAGCAATGAGGTTATGGCGCCGGAGGCCAACCTGTCGAACCTCGCACTCAGCTCGTCTATCTCGTCGAGAAGTATGACGTTTCGGTTGCCGAACAAAGAAGCCGACGTGGCTGAAGACAGAAGGATGCGCCTTACCGTGTCCGAATCGCGGTAATCGCTGGCGTTGAGCTCTATCAGGTGCCAGCCCAGGCTGTCGGCCATGGTGTGCACAGCGGCGGTCTTTCCCGTGCCTGGCGGCCCGTGGAGAAGCACCGGCTTCGGGAGCCTCTTCGCCTGCACTTCGGCCCCGAACTCGGCCAGCTGCCTCACAGCGGCATCATTGCCGCGTATGTCACTGAGGCTGTCGACTTCATATAGTTCCATGAGGTCCATTCGAGCACCGGAGCAGCAGCAGGTATTAATATTTAATAACCTATGTTGAATAGGTATCGCAGATATTTAAACGTGCCTGTCGGCAGTGAGAACCTGTGCGCAGGCTGGCGGACCAGGCCGGAAACATGCATAACAAAAGCACTGGTGCGGTATCCATGCAAAGGAAGACTGGAAGCATACCTGAGAATGTCGCTCTAATTCCTGACGGAAACAGGCGCTGGGCGAAGAGCCACAGGCTGTCGCTGCTGACGGGTTACAGCCGCGGGGTTACGAAGGCGATAGACTTTGGTATGTGGCTCAAGGATCTCGGCGCAAAGACGCTTACCATATGGGCACTTTCCACGGAGAACATAGGAAGCAGGAGCGCCGTCGAGCTCAACGTGCTGTACCGGCTTTACATACGGGCTGCGAACGACAAGAAGCTCCTCAAGCTGCTTGCGGACAACCACACCCGCGTCAACATCATAGGTAACATGCGTATGCTGCCCGATAATGTGCGCAGGGCGCTCAGGCTGCTAGAGAGCAAGACGCGCAAGTACAGTGACTTCTCGATCAATCTGCTAGTCGCATATGGTGGCAGGGACGACATACTATATGCGGCGAGGAAGGCCGCCTCAGCCGCGGCGCACGGGAACGGGACGCGCATAACTGAAGACATGATAGAGAGCGAGCTTCGCACAGCGTCCGTGCCAGACCCTGACCTAATAATAAGGACGTCCGGCGAGCAGAGGCTCTCGGGCTTTCTGCCGTGGCAGTCGTCCTATTCGGAACTCTACTTCTCCAAGAAGTACTGGGGCGACTTCTCAAAGGATGATCTGCAGAGGGCAGTCTCGGAATTCTCCAAGAGACGGCGGAGGTACGGGAAGTAAGCCGTCAGTGTTTGCATGACCTACAAGAGCTATGGCGGGCCCCTACGGCACGTCAGCATGTTCTCCAGGCACCTGCCAAGGAGCACGTGGCTCCTCGGCCTGCTCATAGCGATAGGGCTCGCCGCGGGCATATTCGACGTGCTGCTGGCCAACTACTCGTCGCTGCAGACGCACGTGGCGCACATACTTATAGGCGGGGTGCTCACTGGGCTGCTTGCGGTCGTGCTGCCGGCGATGCTGACCGTTGTGGCTCTCAAGTTCACGAGGAGGTATGTGTATGCGAAGTACATCCTCTTCGCCACGATGATAGCAAGCGCGGCATATTCAGTGTTCCTAGTGCTCGGCGGCGCGCTCTACGCGCTCACCGGCCTCTACTACACCAGCATCATAATAATACTGGTCGGCGATGCGAGCATCTTCAGCTGGTGGATATTCATCAATAAGCTGCTCCTGCACAGGCAGAAGAGCGCGGCGCCGCTCTCGCTGGTACAACCCACGCTCAACATACTCTTCTTCATACCTGCGAGCAGGCTGGCGTTCGTGTCTTCCGTGCCCCTCGGTTTCCTGCTCGTGAAGCTATACGCAGGCATATTCGTGTTCCTAGTGATGACGTACGTCATACTCTACATAATAGACTCGCCGCTGCGCAGGAGCCTCGGCTACAGCGGCGTCGACGTCTTCGGCCAGATGCTGCAGAACTGGCTCTTCAACATAAACGTGGCCATGCCGAAGCGCAGCAGCGGCGAAGCGTGGGGCACGCGCATGCCGATAGACACGCATACTATAGTGATCAAGGGAAGGGGCGATAAGGTAAAAGCTGCATTCTTCGTCCCTAACATACACTACGGCCCCGTAGGCACGCTCGGAAGCAGCAACTTTCCCTACATGCTCGAGAGGACCGGCGCATCCATGCTAAAGGCCCCTACATTCGTGATGCACACGGCGGTGAGCGACGACTACAACGCAGTCTCTAGCGACCAGTACGGTGTCGTCAAGCGCGCCTTCGAGGAAGGGGTGAAGCTCTGCTCGAAGGTGGACGGTAATACATTCGGATTCGCCAAGGGGAGCAACGGCGATTCGGTGATAAAGTCGTTTGTGATGGGAAACGTGGGCCTCACTGTGCTGACTAGGGCGCCGAAGGTAACGGAAGACATAACGCCCGAGGCCGCTGCCGTGATAAGGCGTGTGCTGGAGAAGCATTTCGAGCACCCCGTGCTCATCGATGCGCACAACTCGAGATACGAGTCAGCGCCCGCGAGCGAGCTGGACATGATAAAGTTCAACTCGCCGAGGCTCGACGAGTACGCCGCCGCGGCGAAGGGTATGGAGGTGGAGCACAGGTCGAAGCGCCTTCGCTTCGGCTCGGCTTCAATAGAGCTTCATCACATTCCAGGCCAGGACCTGGCCCCGGGCTCGCTCAACGCTGCCGTGTTCTCGATAAGCGGCTACAAACATGTACTGCTGCAGTTCAATGCAAACAACATGCTCCCTCAGCTGAGGCAGGAAATCATCGACCACGTGCGCAAGGGATACGGGATCGACGCCGAGGTGCTCACGACCGACACGCACTACGTGAACTCCCTAGGCAGCACAGCTAGCAACGTCCTTGGCAGGTCCACGAGGTTCGCGAAGCTCGCGCCCCACATCGACGCCGCGATGGAGAAGGCCATAGCCGACATGGAAAGCGTCACGGTCTACTATAGGCACGGCGTGATGGAGAAGTTCAGGGTCTGGGGTTCCAACGAGCGGATCAGGGCCGTGACGGCCCTAGACTCTATGATAGCCCCTATGAAGGTGGTAGTGCCGGCAATCATAGCTGCCGGCTTCTTTGTCGCCGCATGGATAATATATTTCATCTGACTTGCCGGTGTGGCTGATGGTGTACATAAATCCATTTTCGGTCTATGTGCTAGCCTTTGGCGTCGCGGTGCTTTCCGCCATGATGGCATGCTACTACAGGCGCAGCATCGTCAGGTTCGGAGCGGCGATGGCGGTTAGCTTTGCGCTTCTCGCGGTGCTGACAGCCATTGGAGACTACCAGTACTTCATGGCAGCCTTCGCCCTGGGGGGCATTGTCGGGTGGATGATAGCGTCAGTCGGCGCCAGATACAGAACGCACGGAAGCGTAGCCGTGACCGAGCGCAGGAGGGACGCCATCCATGCGCTGATAGGCGTTGCAGCGGTGGCGCTGTTCGCTGTTGTTGGGCTGGGGTACGCGCGCTACACGCTCCTCATCGGCATGATGGCGCTCTACACCTTCAACGCAGTGCTCAATAGCTACAGGCACAACGCGATTGCGAGGATGCTTCTCAGGTTCGAGAGACCCGACGTAGTGTACGGCGAGGGAGCTGCGCTGCTCGCTTTCGGTGTGCTCCTCGTCGCCAGCACCATAGGCAGCCTCAACTACGTCGAATTCGGCTTCATCGCGCTATTCTTTGGAGATGCGGCAGCCACCATAGTAGGCACGTACGCAGGGAGGACCAAGATACCGTACAGCCGCAGGAAGAGCGTCGCAGGCACCTTCGCATTCTTCGCCGTGACTGCGGCCCTGGGCCTTTTCGCGATAGGATGGTGGGCGGTGCCTTTCGCTGCCGCGCTTGCATTGCTGGAAAGCGCCGAGACCAAGGCGGATGACAATGTGCTCATCGCAGTAGGGGCGCTGGTGCTCTACGCTGTAAGAGCCTTTGCATGACTGACCTCCAGCCTTGCCTTTTTCAGTATCCTTGAGAGCGTGCGGATGTTGCTTTCATCGCCCCCTTGCGCGTTCACTGGCGTCTCCATGACAAAGCTGCCTTTCCTGAAAGCTTCATTCTCGAAGAATGCAGCGAAGCCGCTCTCGCCTATGAAGCCCTTGCCGATGTGCCAGTGCCTGTCCAGCTTGCTGCCTATATCGAACTTCGCGTCATTCAGGTGGACGAGGCCAAGACGGTCCAGCCCTATTTTCGTGTCAAGCTCCTTCACCATGGCACCAATCCCGTCCGCGTTGCGCAGGTCATAGCCCGCAGCGAATGCGTGGCATGTGTCCAGGCAGATGCCCACCTTGCCGGCTTCGAACTCATCGGTGACCTTCGAAATCTCAGTAAAGGTGGAGCCGATGCTGTTGGTGTAGCCTGACGTGTTCTCGAGCAGTATGCGAACCCCGTGCACTGCATCGAAGGCCATGCCAAGGGACTCGGTAATTGAGCCCAGGCCGTACTCGGCGCCCTTGCCGAGGTGCGAACCCATGTGTATCACCAGGTTCCCTATACTGAGTTCGCTGCAGTTGCGCATGTTGGTTATCAGCATCTCCCTGCTCTTGGCGAGTACTTCCGGGTTCGCCGAAGCGAGGTTGCAAAGGTATGGTATGTGTGCGAATGGCTCGGTGTCGTAGTCCTTCAGGTACCTGACGAACTCCGTTGCGTCGGCCTTTCCCACCTGCTTCTGTTTCCATGACCTTGAGCTGGCCGTGAAGAGCTGGAAGGCGCCATAACCGCTCTCTCCTGCTGTCCTGGCGGCGTTGGAAATCGCGCCCGCAATCGACATGTGGAAACCAAAACGTATCATTTTATCCCGATAGATTTAACCGGCGACACATGAATGCCACTAATCCCTTGCGCCAGAACTGATTTAAAAGCCTTCCCATTAATAACTATTCTGCTTCTTTCAAAGACAATAGGTCTTCACGTTCAAAGGGGGTTAAACTTGAAAACGAGAGGGTT
>JAJZII010000029.1 GCA_021810685.1 Microcaldota archaeon | reverse complement strand
TTCCGATCTTGAGGTAGTCAAAGCCCCTCTCCTTCATTTCCGCGCAGGCTTTCGCTAAGCGTGCGCTCTCTATCTCCTGCAGTCTTACCACCTATCTTGTCCTGAAGTTTAATCATCGCGGCAAAGAGGTTCTCCGGCTTCGGAGGGCACCCAACAACATAAACGTCGACTGGCAGCACTTGGTCTATGCCGTGCATTATATTGTAGCTTTCGTACCACGGACCGCCCGATGTAGCGCATTCACCATAAGCTATGACGTACCGCGGTTCGGCCATCTGCTCGTACAGGCGCTTCACCCTCGGAGCCATCGACTTGGTGACCCATCCCGCAACTACCATGACGTCGCACTGCCTCGGCGTGCCCCTGAGCAGCAGGTAGCCCTTCCTGTCTGCATCTATGCGCGCGGCGCCGAAACCCATAAGTTCCATAGCGCAGCACGCCAAACCTGACTGCATGGGCCAGAGCGACTTCTCGCGCCCCCACCGTATTATCTCCTTGGCAGTCTCTTGCGTGAACTCGCTCAGCTTGGTGAAGACGGCATTGACCGGAACCTTGTAATTCTCAGACGACTTCACGAGCATTTCCGTCATCTCCTGCTCGGCGTTAAGGAACTGGTCTTCGGTATATGGCAATGTCTCAGGCATGCCTCTCACCAATCATGTAGTAGCCAGCTATGGCCAGGGCGCTCGCCATGACGAGCATGCCAATCATTAGTAAGCCGGTGGTCCTGCCGGCAGTGCTGGCGACCGGCCCCCATACTAGGAGAAGCACCGCAGCCACCTCGAACGGAAGGAAGAGCATGAAGAATGGCAGGTACTCGATGTCCAGGTCGCGGGCCGAGCCAGTTGTCTTCTCTGCGCTCTCGTAGGGCGCATTCTTTACAGGGTTGCCCCTCTGCGGCCTCTGCAGCATCTTCGAAGTCAGCAGAAAGGACGCCGGTATGAATACAGCGAAGAGGACGAAGAACGCAAGCGCTATGTAGTCGTATAGCACGGAACCACGTCATAACGGATTGCGTTGTTAGGTTATTATATGTTTGGCGTACGCTTAGAACTTGGCGTCAAGGAGGCGCACCAGAACAGCCTCGGCGTCGTTAGCGGCCTGCTTGAAGTGTTTGCGTATGCCGCACTTCAGGCACACGTACGTTATAGTATAGGTGCCATCGCGGTCGCATGAGGTTGACACCGGCATCGTCGCGCCACGGCACTGCGACGCTCTGTCTCCAGGGTTGATGTCTGAATGCATACCCCACAGGCACTTTGGGCAGTGGTCTGTGTACCCTGTCCCTCCGACTTTTGCACCGCAGTGCGAGCACGTGAAGTCCTCCTGTCTGCGGGTGAAGTGTCTCGGGGTTTCGGCACTCATGCACGTACGCCTCGCAGCCTGCCAGGTGCAGAATCGACCCTGAAGTCAGATATGCAGGTATGGTGCACGAAGCACGCTCCTACGCGTTCCGCTGACAAATGACCACTGATATGAATTTGCTTGAGCAATTTATATTGCTTGCGGGCAGACCTGCACGGCAGTATTTTTAGCTTCTGCCGGCGCATCCTTCTCTATATGATGATAGTGTATTCGAAGCAGGACGTTGCGTCGGAGAACGCCGCAAGCAGCTTGAGGGAAGCGGCAGGCTTCTCGGAGCTAGGCAGCATCAAAGGCCACGCAGTATACGGCTCGGAAGGCGTGCGAATGCTGGAGCTTGACACTGCCATGGTCGATGCGGGGTTCTTGGATGACATGGTCGAAACTGACTTACTGGTCTTCCTGAGCAAGCACAGAAGCGAGAAAGGCGTCGCATCGTTCACCGTGCACGCCGAAGGTAACTGGTCGGGCAAGGCCGACCTTGGTGGCGTGCCGCGGCAGCTCAGCTATTCGTCACCTGCAAGAATGCTCGCCGTGCTTGCGGCGCTGAAAAGAGCCGGGACTGATGGCCTTGACGTTGTATATGAGGCAACGCACCACGGACCATTGCTGGTGACGCCCTCGATGTTCATTGAGGTGGGGGGGAACGACAGCGTCATAGCCGACAAGAGGTTTGCGGCCGTGCTTGCCAACGCTGCCAACGAGGCACTTGTAGAGAAGCGCGCGCAGGAGTTCGACACGGTGGCGGTCGGCATAGGCGGCATGCACTATTCACAGAAGTTCACCAGGCTGGCGCTCGAAGGCAAATACGCCTTCGCGCACATAATGCCGAAGTATTACGTGGCTGAGACAGGGATGCTTGCCCAGGCGTTCACTAGGTCGGATATGAAGCCGGAGAAGGCAGTTATAGAATGGAAAAGCATAAATGCTGCCGAAAGAGATAGCATAATAAGAGGGCTCGGCGAGCTTGGCATAGATTACGACAGGGTGTAACGGAATGGGTAACCGCAGTCCTATTGCCGCGTTGTTCGTTGCAGCAGTAGCGCTCGTGGCGCTGGCTGGCATAGCAAGCGCACAGTACTGGTTCCAGACTGGAATGAGAGGCTCTACCGATTCAGCGTTCAACAACGGTGCCTCGGTGCAGATAGAAACCGTATTTCCACAGAATACGACCGCGTATGGCTCGTACGGATTCTGGACAGGCGAGACGCTTAGCAACGGTGCATTCGTGCAGGCAGGTTATGAGGTTCCGAACGAGAGCGGCGACTACCCGACAAACTGCACTCCTGGCGGGTCATGCACAGGACAGGTGTACCTGCAAGCAGGAGTGCCGACATGGTTCTGGGAGTACTTCCCCTCAGGCAGCACTGGAGACAACTTCTACGGCAGCATCGGACCGAACGACTCCGTTGGAGCCAACGGCACCTTCAACACCTACGCGTTCAACTCCTCGGGCAACACGTGGAACTTCTGGTTCAACAGTAAGAGAGTGGGAAGCGCAGCGCTCGGCGCTTCTGGATCTGACGCGAACCCTGTCACAGCCTTTGCGGAGGACGCAAACTCCAATAGCAACAGCGCCTACATGATCCCGGTGAAGTTCAGGAACCTCATGATGTATAAGGACGGCGCGTACAGGCTGGTACCAACAGGCTACAGCTACATAGGTTACGGCGCGGGAAGCGACACAACACTCCATAACCCTTACGGAATCAGGGAGGTGTCCCAGTATACCAATTATTTTGAGGTGGGTTCGGGGCTTCCGCAGCTGGCGAACTACACGCAACTATGGAGCATAGGATACACACTCAAGGTGGACTCGGAGTATGGCAACATAAGCAGGGTCACCAACTACACCGCATATGCCAAGGTACAACTGAGCGCTCCTGCCGAAATCAACGTATCCCCAGTCGAAAGGTATATGTTCAACAGCTGGAGGGGCAGTGGCAGCGGCTCATATACAGGCCCAAGCGCCTCTGTAACTGTGACGATGGATGGCAATATCACTGAAACTGCTGTTTGGACGGTGCAGTATTACCTTAACGTTACCAGCGCGTACGATCATGCAATTGGTAGTGGATGGTACGATGCTAACAGCACTGCCAGTTTCGGCCTGCAGACCGGAATGCTGGCCATCGGCTATGGGGAGAGGGCCAAGTTCTCTTTATGGAGCGACGGCTCTTCGGCTCTCCAGTCGACCGTAGTGATGGCCGGACCCGAAAGCGTGAGCGCGAAGTGGACCATACAGTACCTCGTCAACGCGACCTCGCAATATGGGAGCGTGTACGGCAACGGGTGGTATGATGCGAACAGCACAGCACAGGTCTACCTTAGCAATTATAGTGTGCCTGTAGACGGCACACATCGGATCGCTTTCAGCAGCTGGAGCGACGGCAACACTAACGAGAGCCGCTACTTCAAGGTGGACAGAAGCATAATGCTCGGGGCGATATTCCTGCCACAGGTTCTCGCAAGCTTTAGGTATGTTGATGTGTCAGGCAACTTAGTCAACGTAAGTTACATCTACGCAAACGGAGAGCGCCTCAACTCTACCTCTTTCGTCTTCACAGGCAGGAACTATACTGTGACGGAAGCCAGATACGGCAGACTGAACCTGAGCATCAACTCTACGTTTAGGCTAGCGGCGCCAGGAACAATCACAATTGGGCTGCCGATGTACAGCGTGACGCTCCTCACCACCAACATATTCGGCGAGCCGCTGAACGCCTCGGTGGACCTCTCGTTCAAGAACGGCAGCACCTATTCAGGAAGCCTCGGGAGCAAAGGCGCAGTGACTTTCGCCGAAGTGCCTTACGGCTACGTAATCGGAAGTGCGAGCTACCAGGGAATCACCGAACCGATATTTGCAGAGAACAGAAGCATGGTCAACCTGATATTCTTCACGCCGCTAGTCATAGCCGCTATACTGGCTGCAGGGGCGCTGGTTATCGTGATTACAGTTGCTGAGTTGAGGCGCAGGAAGGGCGCCAAATGAGAGGTAGTGCCGATGACGGTATACGACGTGTTCCTTAAGGCCTTTCCGCACTACACCGACATACAGAAGCTTGCGCTGCCGATAATCTCTATGGGCGTCAACTGCTTGGTGGTGGCGCCCACAGGGTCTGGCAAAACCGAGGCCGCGCTGCTTCCTGTGCTGGATTCAATGCTGCGCTCCGGGAAGCAGGACGGCATACAGGCGCTTTACATAACGCCGATGCGCGCCCTGAACCGCGACATGATAAAGCGCATGGAGGGTATTTGCAGGGCAGTAGGAATAACAGTCGCTGTAAGGCACGGGGACACGCTACAGAAGGAGCGCAGCCGACAGAGCAGAAAGGCGCCGATGCTGCTCATAACCACACCTGAGACCCTGCAGAGCATACTCCCGACGAAGTATATGGGAAGGGCACTGGGTAATGTTAGACATGTCATTGTCGACGAGGTGCACGAGCTCTATTACAACAAGAGAGGGGTGCAGCTGTCGATGGCGCTGGAGAGGCTTGAGGAGAAAACACCGGGGTTCCAGCGCATTGGCGTCAGCGCAACGATAAGCGATACCGAAGCTGTTAAGCTGTTCCTCTGCGGCTCGAGACCGTGCGAGAGCGCGGTGGTTGGGAGGCGCAAAGACCTCGCTATAAACATAAGCATGCCGAGGCGCACTGGTCGCGACATGAGCGCTATGGCTGACAAGTTCGGACTCGATGCGGCTGCGCTTGCGAGGCTGGATGAGATATCGGAGCTCGTATCCAGGTCGAGGTCTACGCTGATATTCGCCAACACGCGGCAGATAGTGGAGGCGCTAGGCAGCAGACTCCTTTATCTAAACAACGCAAGGTCCTTCGGGGGCATAGGCGTGCACCACAGCTCGCTCGACAAAGAGGAGCGCATACGCATAGAGAACATGTTTAAGGAGGGGCAGTTGAAGAGCATAGTGGCCACAAGCTCTCTGGAGCTCGGCATAGACATCGGCAGCGTTGACCTTGTGGTGCAGTACGGATCGCCGAGACAGGCGCTGAGGCTGCTGCAGCGCGTTGGACGCAGTGGGCATACAGTGTCAGGCAGGGCGCGCGGCACAATTATAGCAGCCAATATAATCGATGCGATGGAGTCATATGCAATTTGCAGGAACATTGAGAAGGGAGCACTGGAGAGGTTCGCGATGCACGATGAACCGGTGGACGTGCTAGCCAATCAGACGTGTGGGATAGCGCTGGACAAAGGAGTATGCAGCATAGACGACGTGCTTTCCATAACGAGGCGGTCCTACGCCTTCACAAGCCTCTCCAGGGAGAAGCTGGACGTGCTACTCAAGTTCATGGCAGAACAGCGCATGATAGGATTTGACGGCACGACAGTGTCTTCTGGCAACAGGACGCGCATGTATTACTACGAGCACCTCAGCGTCATACCTGACACGAAGAGGTTCATTGTCAGGAACATAGCGAACAACCGCATCATATCGACGCTGGACGAGCGTTTCGTATCGAGCAAAATAGACGAGGGCTCGGTCTTCATAACAAAGGGGCTGCCGTGGAGAGTTGTCAGTATAGACAACGACGTGCTTAGCGTTGAGCCGTCCGACGACCTAGAGGCTGCAGTGCCGGACTGGAGCGGAGAGGACATACCAGTCAGTAGGGAGGTCGCGTCAGGGCTTTTCGACGTGATGAACGAGGCGGGGAGCGGAGCATTCAAAGGAGGCGGATATGCAGACGGTGTAATTGCTAAGGAGTTCGTGGAATTCGCTGTAAAGCAGGGAGAGGAGCTCATGCCTTC